>JALOLA010000074.1 GCA_025456205.1 Acidobacteriota bacterium
CTGGCTGGGCGCAAGGAGAACATCCTGGATGGCCCCCTCGTAGTCGAAGGCCTTGAGCGTCTTGAGCGTGGCGGCGTCCAGCACCAGCAGCTTTTCCTTCTCGCCGCTGCGCAGGGTGCCGGCCACCACGATGCGCCGGTTGCCCAGCCATTGAATTTTCTTGACCTCGAAAAAGGGCGAAAAAGGAAAGGCGGGAAAGCCGTATTGGGCAGGGAATTCCCGCTGCAGCTCCTGGGCGGGCAGCCCGGCGAGCAGGGCACGATGGATCCAATTCTGGACGCTCGCGCTCTTCTTCCTCGCATGGTGCAGCCCCAGCAGCTTGTTCACGCCGGCGTGCCAGGGGTTCTGGGAAAACACTTCATAAAGGAATTTTTCGGCCTCGCGGTCCTTCAGCTGCAGCAGGACCTCGGCATAGGTCAGGCTGTATTCCGGGTTGTAATAATCGAATTTGAGCTTGGCCAGCAGCGCCTTGGCCTTGCGCAGGTCGCCGCTGCGCAGCAGGTGCTGCCCCTTCAGCAGCTGGGCTTCCCGCGAGGCGGGCTTGGCGGTCAATGCCTGCTCGCTGTAGCGGGCGGAGGCGTCGAGGTCGCCCAGCTTCAGGCAGGCGCGCGCGGCCTGCAGCGCGTAGAAATAGTTCCCCGGCGCCGCGTCGGCTTCGGGTCGGATCAGGTCGGCGGCCTGCTGCGCCTGCCCGGCCTTCAGGTGCAGTTCGGCCAGCAGGATCTTGAATTCCGGAACAGAGGCATATTTCAGGCTCTTGTTGAAGTAATCCTCGGCGGCCGGGAAATTGTTGCGCAGCAGGTATTCCTGGCCCAGGCACAGGTAGGCGGGGGCGAAACCGGGGTCCAGGCGCAGGGCTTTGTTCAGGTTGTCGATGGCCAGAGAGTTCTTTATGTCGGTGGTGGCCAGGCTGATGCCCGTCAGCGCCTCGAGGGAGCGGTGGTCGCTTTCCAGGTAATCGCGGAACTTCTTGGTGGCTTCCCATTTTTCGTTCTGCAGCAGCAGGATGAAGCCCTGCTTGACGGGCGGCTGCGGCCGCCTGGCGAAATGTGCGTCCAGGTTCTTCCTGGCCAGGTCTAGGTCCCCCACCAGGTAGTAGGCGATGGCCCGGGAGAAATCATCGCTGGCGCGCGCGGGAAACACCATCAGGGCCAGCAGCGCCAGGAGGCAAAAGGCGATGGCTTTCTTCATGTTGTACCTCAGGCTCGATTATAGCGAACTGGAAGCGAAATACAAGCATCAGTGTTAGTGATAGTGGTAGTGTTAGCATGAAATTAAAGCAATTTTAAAAAAAACGCCTAAATTTATTTTGCGATGGCTATTCCCAGATTTTATTTGAAATTCGGTGCTTTGCATCTACTAACACTATCACTAACACTTACACTGGGAATGAATCTATAACCCCCAGTTCAGCTTTTCGTAGAGCAGCTTGAAGTAGTTCGTCCCCGGGGCGACCAGCATGGGCAACTGCTTGGGGTACAGGCTCACGCGGATGGACTCCTCGAAGTTGAACGGCAAAGCGGTCTGGCCGTCGATGGTCACGTAGGTGTCCATGTGCGGGGTCAGCAGCTGTACCATGACCTGCGCCCCGTCGGGAACGACCAGGGGCCTGAAGGTCAGGGAGTGCGGGCAGATGGGCGTGATGACGAAGCCGTTCACTTCCGGGCTGACGATCGGGCCGCCGGCAGCGATGGAATAGGCCGTGGAGCCGGTCGGGGTGGCCAGGATCACCCCGTCGCCCTTGATCTCGGCCACGGTATCGCCGTCGATGGTCAGCCTCAGCTTGACGATGCGGGCGATGGTCCCCTTGTTGATGACCACGTCGTTCAGGGCCGTATAGGTCGCGCCGGCGAAATCGACCTGCAGCAGCTTGCGCCGGGAGATGGCGGCCCGGCCGCTGAAGATGTGCCCCAGCCCCTCGGCCAGCGATTCCTTCTTCATGGCCGTCAGGAATCCCAGCGTGCCCAGGTTGAAGCCGGCCACAGGCACCTGGGCCTCCACCGCCTGGCGGGCGATGGAAAGGAAGGTGCCGTCCCCCCCCAGGACGACGATCAGGTCGGCATGGGCGGCGACATCCTCGCGCTCGCAGAAATCGGGGCTGCCCAGCAGCTCGGCGGCGGTCTTTTCCAGCACGTAGCCCACGCCGTGCCCGCCCAGGATGGAAATGGCCTGGCGCAGGTAATGGACCACGTCCTGGTGGGGCTTGGCCACGATAGCGGCTTTTTTATATTTCATCGGCATCGCGGATCATTTTATCACTAATGGAATTGTTTTTCCCGCGCTGCAGCAGGAAAAAAAATTCCTGGTTGCCTTTCCGGCCCTTGACGCCCGCCGGGCTGAAGCCCAGGACGGCGAATTCCAGGTCCTCGATGCGCCGCTTGATGCGCAGCAGGATGTCCAGCCGCTCCTGGCGCTCGCGGATCACTCCCCCCCTGCCCACGCGGCCGCGGGCGGCTTCGAACTGGGGCTTGACCAGGGCCAGGACCCGGGCGCCGGGAAAGGCGGCCAGCACGGGCAGGACGGCGGTGATGGAGATGAAGGAGAGGTCCATGACGACCAGGTCGGGGTCGAAGGGAACGTCCTCCTTTCTCAGGAAGCGGGCGTTCTTCTCCAGCAGGCGCAGGCGCGGGTCCGCGCGCAGGCGTGAGTCCACCTGGGAGATCGTCACGTCCACGCCGAAGACAGCGGCGGCCCCGTGCTGCAGGAAAAAATCGCTGAAGCCCCCGGTGGAGATGCCGATGTCGAGGACCTTCAGCCCCGGCAGGGCGATGGCCAGGCTCTCGACGGCCCTGGCGATCTTCAGGGCCCCGCGGGAAACATAGGGGGATCTCGACCTGAGCGTGATGGCGTCAGCGGCGGCGACGCGGCGGTCGGGCTTGTCGGACTTCTGGCCGCCGACATACACGGCTCCGGCCATGATCCGCGCCTGGGCCTCCTTCAGGTCAGGGGCCAGCCCGCGCTGCAGCAGGGCCTGGTCGAGACGGATCTTTTTCTCAGCGCCCATCCAGGGGGCCCGGTCCCGCCGGCTGCCGTCGCGTCGTGGTCATCGCATGTGCCTCATTACCGCGCATCATAGCCAAATTGCGGCATCCTGGCAAGTGGCGTTCCGGCTTGACAGGGGCCGGCGGCCATATTACCATCGGCACGAGGTCCCGCCCGCTGCCGGCGGTCGCCGGGGCCCGGGAGGTCGCATGCGCAAGTTGAATCCCATGCTCATTTTCCTGGCGTTCGCGGCAGCGCTGGTCTTTTCGCTGTCAGGGACCAGCAAGCCCCCGGACTACCGGGTGAAGAAGGTCGATCTCCTGGCCGCGGCCGGCCTGCAGATCAACGCGGCCGGGCCGCTCCTGGTGCGCATGGACGCGCGCCGCGACCGCCTGGTCATGGCCAACACGCTGACATCAGCGCTGACCCTCATTGACTGCCGCAGCCGCTCCGTGCGCAATATTCCCATCGGCAGCCGCGTGCCCCAGTACCTGAAGTCGGAGGCCCTGGCCATCGATCCCGGCAGCGGCAATGTCTATGTCCTGGGCACCCGTACCCTGGAAGTGGCGTTTCCCGACACTGGACTCGCACGCTCCTTCCCCACCGGCAGGCAGTTCGAGATGGTGGCCGTTGACGAAGCCAGCGGCGCCGCTTTCCTCGTCGGCCGCGAGAGCCGCGACCTGGCCTGGGTGGACATCAAGAAGGGCCGGCTGCGCACCATCCCCTGGTGCGCCACGGCGGAGAGCACCGGGAACCTCAACCAGACGCCGCCGCCGCCCATCCGCAAGGTGGTCTGCGACAGCGCCGCGCGCATCGTCGCGGCCCTGGACGGAGGCAGCGCCATGCTGCATCTGTTCGCCGCCGACGGGCTCAAGCCGCTCGGCAAGCGAGCCATCGCCCTCCAGCCCGGCGGGCGCTGGCACTTCGCCGGTTACTCCGCCGCCCAGCGCGCCATGGTCGTGGTGGTGGAGACGGCGGAGCGCAAGGTCATCCAGGCGGCCAAGATCGCGCTTTCGGGCCAACCGGACGCGATCGTTGCCCTGCCCGGTCTTACCGAGGGCGTGGGCATTCGCTACAGTGCGGAGAGGGACGAGCTCTACATACCCTATGACAACCACCCCAGCCTGCACGTGGTCGACTTCAGGAACGGCGGGGCCGTCAGCGAGGTCATGCTGCCGGCCTACGGCAACGACGCCACGGCCCTGGACGAGGATCGCGGCCTGCTCTACGTGGCCAGCTGGGCCTGGGGAGAGATCGACCAGGTCGACCTGGGGACGCGCAGGCTGCGCCGGCGCTTTTTTCAGCCCGCGGTCCTGCCGCACATGTTCAACATGGACTTCAACCCCAATGACGGCCGGCTGTACGTGCCGCTCGGCGCCACCGCGGTCAACGGCTCGTTCGGAGCCGCCGTCAGCATTTTCGATCCGGCCAGCGGCGCCCTGGAGAAGGTGCGCACCGGCTGGGCGCCCCAGGAGCTGCTGCCCCAGCCCGGCAGTGAAGCCTTCATGGCCTTCGACAATGAAGACCGCATGGCGCGCATCGCCCCTGACGGGACGTTCGCCACCACCGTGCTTCCCGTGTCCTATCCCCATCAGGCGCTGGCCACCCCCGCCGGCAACATTGTCCTGTCCTACGGACCGCATCAATCCTACTGGCCCGTGGTATACATCTGGGCCGCGCGCAACGGCATCCTGGGCATCGATGGCCGGGACCTCGGTTTCTATGACCGTCGTCTCCCGCGCCTGGCCCAGGCCCTGGCTCTCTCACCGTCCGGGGCATTGTACGCCACGCAGAACAACTGGGGCGATGAAAAGCAGTTTTACATCACCCTGGGCGACGAGGTCCGCGCTCCCAACCTGGGCGACATGCGCGTTGAGCTCGAGGATACGGTCAGCCGCGAGACCACCCAGCGCCTGGCGGCTTACGATGCCGGGAGGGACTGGCTGCTGCTGGCCCGGGCCGGTGAAAAGGACGGTGACCGGGGCATCCTGCAGGTCATCGATGCCAAGGCGGGAAAAACCATCCGGCGCCTGGAGATCGGGATCACGCCGACGGCCCTGGCCGCGGACGGCGAGAACATCCATGTCGTGAACTTCGACAGCGATTCGCTGACCGTGATCGCCAAGGCCGATTTTTCGCGGCGCGACCTGGGCTGCGGCCGGCTGCCGTTGAAGCTGGCCCTGGTGGACGGGGTGGCCTACGTCATCAACCACCTGGACAACTCGTTGTCCGAGCTTGATGTTCGACCGCCGGCCGGCAAGGGCGCGCCCTCCGGGGCGCTGACGCACCGCATCCCCTTCCCCGGCCGTCCCGACCAGCTGGCCTGGTGCCAGGGCCGCCTCTGGATCACCAGCCACAGCGCCGGCGAGCTGTTGATCATCACCTTCGACCCGGCCACGGCGAGATTCGCCCTGCAACACCGGGAAAAATATCCTTACGGCGACTGCGGCTTCTCGGGCAGCAACAGCTCCTTCTTCCTGCGCGGCCAGTTCGGTGACGCCATCTACGACCTCTGCCGGGTCCGGGCCGGCGCCGATGGCAGCGTCTGGGTGAGCGATTTCCTGGGCGGCAAGGTTTTTATTTTTTCCGAGAGGAAGTAGATCCCTCGGCGAGAGGGACTTCCCTGCGCGTCAGGGTTTCCCGGCATCGCGCGGCCGCCGGGACAGCAGCCAGGCGACGGTGATGACGGCAACGATGGCCAGCCAGTGGATGGTGAAGAGCAGCCAGTGCTTTTTCGAGAAGGCGCCCAGCCACTCCAGCAGCCCCCAGGCGATGAACAGCAGCCCCCAGAACCAGAGCTTGAAAATGATCAGCCAGCATTCGACCTTCAGCCAGTGAAAGGCGAGGCGGTCGGCCAGGAACAGGCAGGCACCGAAGGTGGAGAGAACGATGCCGATATTGTCCGTCCCGGCCAGGTTGCCCGGGACGACGGCGATATACCAGCCGCCGATGACGGCCCACAAGCCCAGGGCGGCCAGGGACACGGGGATCGCCTGCATGGTGAAGCGGAAGCGCATCTTTTTTCGCGGTGAGGCCTGGTCCGGCCCGGCCGCTCTCTCCTGGCTGATACGATAGTCCAGGCGGGCCGGCAATGCAATCAGGGAAATCCTGACGGAGGGCGTGACGGGGGCGGCAGCGCTTATTTCTTTTCGATGTTCAGGTGGAAGAAGGTGCGCCCGAAATATTCGTCGTAGAATGAAACGAAATTCTCATAACCGTAACCCAGACCGATCAGGCGCTTGCGGATGAATTTCTGGTGCAGGTTGCGGCTGCGGGTGATGTTGCGCGAAGACACCCGGTAATGGATCTCCGCCTGTGCCGGTTGAAAAAGCTTCAGCACCGGCCACATGACATGGATCAGCGATTCCCGCTCAAAGACCCACATGCTGGGATGGATGTAAGCGAAAAACTCGACGAAATTCTTGTTCTGGCCGATGGGGTTGGGGGTGACATGCAGGGCGATGTAGCCCGTGCCGCCGGTCAGGAAAACACTGGTATAGCCGGGAGGATCAAAATCATGTTCGAAAACGAACGGCGTGTCGGTGGAGAGCAGGACGTCTTCGAAACAGTCCTCCAGGAGATAGAGCGCCTCGTCCTCGCGCGCCTTGGAGTTGCACAGCAGGTCAACGAATTTCTGGTCGCAGTCGTAAAAGGCGCAGCCCAGGTATTCTTCCTGCTGCGAGTTGACCATCAGCTTCAACTTGCGGTCGATGCGCGCCAGTTTCAGGGAATGCTGGGAATACCTCTCGATGATCTCGGCACGCATCTGGTGCACGATCTTTCCGATGTCCTTGCGGTAGAGATAGGCGATGAACATCTTGCCTTCGGGGATGTCGATGGGGGCCTGGATGTCGATGACGTAGCGTGAATAGCAGTCGACGGGTGCCTTGAAGCACTGCTTGCGCAGCGAATCGCGGTCCGATATCTTCAGGTCCTTGAGCAGCGGCGTGGGGGCGAAATAGATGAACGATACCAGCTCGGGGTAGTCGCAGACATCGAGGAAAGTGCCAAGGACCCTGGGGCTCAGCGAGTCGCCGCAGGTGTTGACCTCCATGCTGGCCATCTCGAAAGATTTCTTGCCCGAGACCTGCCTTTCCCATAAGTAGCTGGCATGGGATTCCTCGATGGCCAGGGACGTCTCGATCTGGCTGATCTGCAGGTCGCGTTCCTTGATATAGCGGTCCATCACCTGCACGCGCGGGTGCATGTTGGGCCTTCCGATCAGGTTGGCGCCGGAGGCCTTGATCACCGTCCCGATATCGTCGTCGCTGAGCGCCGGCAGTGAAATGCCTTCGCTGTTGTAGGCGTGGATGATGGTGGCCGTTGGTGCCGGTTCGAAGGCTTCAGGGATGGTAAATGCCATGCGCTCCTCCAGTGCGGCCGCAGGGCCTGGACACGTCCCTCGCGCGCGAAGCGGGAGCCGCGCCGGAGGCGGCGGCGTCAAGGGGCAATCTAAGGGACGATCTATCGCGTGCCAGGTTAATTTTCAATGGGAATTATTCACCTCGGGCTGCAACGGCAGCGCCGTGCGCAGTATAGAGGGAACGGCCGGCCTTGTCAATCGGCGAACGCCTTCGCCCACTCCTTCTTGACAACGTCCAGCAGCGGGCCCATGAACAGGCACAGGCGGATCTCGCGCAGCAGCGACATGGGGTTGGCGGCGAAGAATTCCTTCACCGCGCGCAGGTAGGCGCGGGCGCACGTCGGCGCCGGCACCATGAAGATGCCGGAACTGACGGCGGGGAAGGACAGCGACTTCCAGCGCCGCTCCTCGGCCAGGTCGAAGGCCTCGCGCAGCGCCTGCACCAGTTTCCGTTCCTCGTCGCCCTCGCCCATCTTCGGCCCGACGGCATGGATCAGGCCGCGACAGGGCAGGCTGCCGGCCTTGCTGACCACCGCGTGTCCGGAGGGGATGCGGCCGCGCTGGGCGATGATCTCGCGGCAGTCGGCCAGCATGACGCTGCCGGCGGCCTCGGCGATGGCCGCCGCCACTCCCCCGCCATGGGCCAGCATGCCGTTGGCGGCATTGACGATGCACTGCACCGGCTCGTAGAGGATGTCGTTCACCACCACGGTGAATGTCTGTCCGCCGCTGAACGTTTTTTTCTGGATGACCGTTCCCGCCATGTGTTCTCCGTTTTTTTCATTGTAGCAAAGGGAAAAACCGATTTGCAATCCACTTTCCGATTTACCTTACCTTTGACATGCCGGCGGCGATTCTCTACAATGGGGCTTCGGCAACGCATCACTGAGCGGAGGCCCCTATGAAAAAAACATGGATCGCGGTCCTGTTGGTCTTTTCCGCCGCCTGCCTGGCGCCGGCGGCGCGCTGGGTCAAGGGCAACACCCATACGCACACCAACCGTTCCGACGGCGAGGAATACCTGCACCGGGTGGCGCGCTGGTACCAGGACCACGGCTACCACTTCCTGTTCATCACCGACCATGACATGGTCACCGCGACCGCTCACCTGGATGCCGACGGCAACCGTGACGATTTCATCGTTATCCCGGGCGAGGAGATCAGCCTGACCCTCGGCAGGCTCCAGGCTCATGTCAATTCCCTCAATCCCAAGGCACCGGCCGCGGCCAAAGCCGGCTTGACCATGACCGAGACCCTGCAAAATGCCATCGATGCCGCCCGCCTGGCCGGGGGCATTCCCCATATCAACCATCCTTTCCGCCGCTGGTCGATGAGTGCCGCCGATATGATCGGCTTGCGCAACGTGCATCTCTTCGAGCTTCTCAATATGCAGCGTGAATCCAACAACTCCCCCGCCGGCAACAGCTCCGGCACGGAAGGCCTCTGGGACGAACTGCTGACGTCGGGGATGGTCCTCTACGGCGTGGCAGCCGATGACACTCATGATTTTTATGGCGAGTTCCTCCCCCACCGCGCCCATCCGGGCAAGGGCTGGGTGGTGGTGCGCGTGGGCGAGCTGACGGCGGCGGCCGTCTGTTCCGGGCTGGAAAATGGCGATTTTTATGCCTCCACGGGCATCGAGCTGGCTGATGTGGCGGTCAGCGAAAAAGAATACCGGGTGACCGTCTATCCCCATCGCGAAACTCGCTATACCACGTTTTTCATCGGCCGCGCCGGCCAGGTACTAGCCACGGTCGACGGGCTTCAGGCGACATATGCTTTCAAGGGCGACGAGCTCTACGTCAGGGCCAAGGTCGTCTCTTCCATGGGCGAGACGGCCTTC
>JALOLA010000075.1 GCA_025456205.1 Acidobacteriota bacterium
CGCCAAGCTGCCGTTGGTCTTCGACGCCGCCCTCGCCGAGTGCCGCCGCCGCACCCTGGCGCATATCGCGCTGCCGGCGCACGAGAGCTTCCGGGCCGACTATGTCAGGGACAAGCCCTGGGGCGCCTACAACTGGTACAAGGGGAACGCCTACAGCGTCATCGAGGTCAACACCGACCTGCCCATGCACATCGATGCCCCGCTGCGCCTTGCCTCCCACGAGGGCTACCCCGGCCATCACGTCTACAATGCCCTGCTGGAGCAGAAGCTCACCAGGGAAAAGGGCTGGAAGGAATTCACCGTCTATCCCCTCTTCAGCCCCCAGTCGTTCATCGCCGAGGGCACGGCCAACTGCGGCCTCGAGCTGCTGTTCCCGGGCGAAGAGAGGCTGGAATTCGAAAAAAAAGTCCTCTATCCCCTTGCCGGCCTGGACGCGGAGAAAGCCGGGGCCTACGCGCGGGTCCAGAAACTGCTGGCCGGCCTGCGCCATGCCGAAAATGAAGCCGCCCGCGCCTACCTGGACAAGAAAATGTCCGCCGCCGAGGCGCAGCAGTGGATGGAGCGCTACGCGCTGGAGTCGCCCGAGCGCGCCGCCAAGTCCATCGACTTCTGGAACGCCTACCGCAGCTACGTCATCAACTACACTCTCGGCGAGGACATCGTCCGCGCCCATGTCGAACGCACGGCCGGCCCCGGCGCTTCCCTGGAGCGCAAGTGGCAGGTCTTCTACGAGATACTGACCACACCCAGGACGCCTTCAGGACTTTCAGAGCTCGGTGTACGGTAGACGGCGTACGGTTTACGGGAAGAAAAGACGCACTTGGATGACTTGAAATTCCAAATCACAAATTCCAAATACCAAACAAATTCCAATGTCCGAATGACCAAAACGAGGAAAACGCTTTCTTAGGGAGCTTCTATTTTTGAATTTGGGATTAATTTTCAAGCTTGGAACTCTGCCTTTTCTTCACTTTTGCCCTTCGCCTTTTGCCCTTTGCCTTTTTCTCACCGTCAACCGTCCACCGTGTACCGTCTACCAATTCTTACCCCATCTACCCATTCGCCTTCTTCCTGGCCTTCTGCGCCGCGGCGAGCCACCTGGGCTTTTCGGTGTTCAGCAGCGCCTGCTGCAGGCTGATGTCGCCGGCCAGGACGCGTTCCAGCGCCAGTTCGCGATGGGTACGCATGCCGTGCAGCCAGGCCTGGCGTCTCAGATAGTCGACTTGCTCCCAATTCCAGTCATTTTCGTTTTCGATGAAGCGCTTCATCTCCCCGATAAGATCCAGCGTTTCGTAAACGACAATCGCCCCGAGCGTTCCCTTGTTCTCGCAGGCGGGGCAGCCTCGGCCGCGCCAGGTGGCGACCTTGCCGTCAGAGCCGACGGGAGGGTCGTCCATGCCGGCTTCCCTGAATATTTTGGCCGGCACGCGGTGCTCCTCGGCGCAGTGCATGCAGACCATGAACAATCGCCGGGGGGCCACCACGACCTTGAACAAGTCAGCCGCCTCCTGCCTGCGGTTCCAGAAATGGCGGCGCAGTGTCCAGCTCAGGCCGCTGGCGCAGTCAGAAACGTGAATTGCCGTGATCAGGAGCCCGCCCAAGGCGGCGTAGTCGAGGGCCAATTGCGCAGACCGGTCACTGATCCAGTCGATGTTCTGGAGCATCAGCACGGCGGGCTTCCTGGCGATGGCGCGGCGCAGGCACTTGTCGAGCCGGTCGTCGAAGTCCTGCCAGCTTTTTCCTTCCCGGACCCAGTATTGGCTGATATCGGGCAGCCGCCACTCGATCGGCCATTCGATGGTGATGATCTTCCGCCCCTCGTCGCGCAGCAGCGACAAGGCACGATAGGTGGCTGTGGACTTGCCGGCATTGCATGGGCCGGTCAACAGCACGATTCCCGAGCGCGCGTGGACCGCCTCGATGTATTTCCGCTCGGCCGCGGCAGCAAAGCCCAGGTTGAAGCGCGTATCCTCGACCGGCATTTCTGGGCGCAGGGATATCTTGAGCGCTTCGCCGCCCGGGGCGGGAAACGATTCAAGATCGAAACGCACGGCACGGTTCCGCCGTGACACCTCATAATACGAGAAAAGATTCTCACCTTCCTCGATCTGCCAGCGCCCACTCCTCAGGTGGCCTTTTCTATAAAGTCGCTGAAAAGAGCCGCGGCCTCCTGGAGAGGTTGTCGGCGTCACCGGCAAACCGGCGCAAGAGCGGGCCGCGGCAACCAGGCGGCGAAAAGACTCCGTGTCCCCCACTCCGGTCAATTCCTGGTATTTCCCCTCCATGCACAGGCGCACCTGGGGACGGCCGGAGAGGGAATCGATGAGGAGAGTATCGGCCTTCTGGCGGATCGCGGCCTGCAGGATGTCCTCGAGCAGCTTGCGCGCCTGCTTTTCGGTGAGCGGACCGCCGGGATTGTGGTCCTCCTCGCGGGCGGCGCGGATCAGCGCCCGCTCCCGCGCCAGTTGCTCGCGCCGCCTCCTTTCCTCACGGCCATCCAGCCAGCGGGCCAGCCGGACCATGAAGGCCAGCAGGACGGCGGCGGATGCCACCACGATCGCGCCCGCTTTCAGTTCCATCTCCCTCCTCTCTGCCAGGAGCGATTATAGCCCCGGAGCGCGAACGCTGGCAAGCCCGATGTCTTGACCGTAGGCGGAAAATGCCGTAAAATACCGTCATATCGGAAAGAGAGGTGCCCGTGAAGGATTTTGCCCCGTATCGCAGCCAGGTGATCGGCATCGACCAGGTATTCGACTCTCCCCATGGCGAAAAGCGCATCATCTATGCCGACTGGACGGCCAGCGGCCGCCTCTACCGCCCCATCGAGGAATACATCGCCAACCGCCTGGGCCCGTTCGTGGCCAACACCCATACCGAGACCACGGTGACCGGCACGCGCATGACCGCGGCCTACCGCCAGGCGCAGCAGAACATCAAGCGCCATGTCCGCGCCAGCGACGACGACGCCATTTTCTTCTCCGGCTTCGGCATGACGGCGGTGATCAACAAGCTGCAGCGCCTGCTGGGTTTGCGCATCCCCGACCAGTACTGCGGCCGCCTGCCGGGCCGCGGCCGGAAAAAGCCGCTGGTGGTCATCACCCACATGGAGCACCACTCCAACCACACCTCCTGGAACGAGTGCTGCTGCCACGTCGAGATCGTGCGCCGCGGCCCCGACGGCCTTCCCGACCTCGACCACCTGGAAAAGATACTCCAAAAGCACAAGGAGCGCGAGCTGAAGATCGGCTCGTTCACGGCCTGCTCCAACGTCACCGGCATCCACACCCCCTATCTCCAGATGGCAGAGATCATGCACCGCCACGGCGGCTACTGCTTCGTCGACTTCGCCGCCAGCGCTCCCTACGTGGCCATCGACATGCACCCGTCCAACCCGGCCCAGCGCCTCGACGCCGTCTTTTTCTCGCCGCACAAGTTCCTGGGCGGTCCCGGCTCGTCCGGGGTGATGCTGCTCAACCGCGAGCTCTACCACAACCGCGTTCCCGATCATCCCGGCGGCGGCACGGTGCTCTGGACCAACCCCTGGGGCGAGCAGAAGTACTACGACGACATCGAGCTCCGCGAGGACGGCGGCACTCCCGGTTTCCTGCAGGCCATCCGCGCCTCCCTGGCCATCCAGCTGAAGGAGGACATGGGCGTGGCCGCCATGCTGGCCCGCGAGGAGGAATTGAAGGAGCTGCTGCTGAAAAAGCTGAGCGCGCACCCGGGCGTGCAGGTCCTCGAACCGGGGCAGATGAACCGCCTGGGCATCATCTCCTTCTATTCGCTGCACCGCCATCACAACCTCATCGTGCGCCTGTTGAACGACCGCTTCGGCATCCAGACCCGGGGCGGCTGCTCCTGCGCCGGCACCTACGGCCATATCCTGCTGCGCGTCAAGCGCGAGCTGTCGCAGCACATCACCGAGAAGATCAATACCGGCGACCTCTCCGAGAAGCCCGGCTGGGTGCGCATCTCGCTGCATCCCGTCCTGACCGAGGAGGAGGTGGACACCATCGCCGCCGGCGTGCACGAGGTGCTGGACAATTACGAGCGCTGGCAGGAGGATTACGTCTTCGACCCGCGCACGGCCGAGTTCCACCACCGCAGCTGGAAAGAGCAATTGCCGGATCTGAGGAGAGACTTCAGGCCCTGGTAGAGTTCAAGACAAAGTTCGAAGTTCGATGTTCGTCGTTCGATGTTAAAGAAAGATCCAAAAAATGCAAATAAAACCTTCTCTTCTGATTTTAACCTTAATTATCGCGTTCGGCCTTGCTCTTAAACTTCGAACCTCGAACTTCGAACGTCGAATCCTTTTTTTAAGCTATATGAATCTTTCGAAGCGATCCTTCTTGGCCTTGCATATGGGGCATACTCCCGGCGGCTCCTCGCGGGCGCACAGGTAGCCGCAGACCTTGCAGCGCCAGACGGGCTGCGAGAGCTTGCCGGTGAGAGCGGCTCCGGCTACCTCGGCCCTGGCGGCCCGGCGCTTGGAAATCGGCGGCCGGCGCTCGGGAATGGGGGCCGCCTGCTTCGTCCCGTCCAGGACCTCCTGCGAGACATACAAGGCACAATAGCAGGAGCCGAACTCGTTCAGGTCGGCATCGCGATAATCGCAGGGGCAGACGATGTCCAGGTCGGAGGCCTTGTCGCCGGCGGCCAGCCGGCAGGGGCAGGCCCAGTAGCCATAGCGCTCCTGGTTGATGAGCAGGCTGCGCACCAGCTCGCGCGTGAACTCGCGATCGGGATTGAGATGGTAGCCCGAGCCCTCAGCCTCGTTGCGCAACTTTTCCAGCAGGGCGTCGACGGCCTCTTCGCTGATCTCCGCTTTCTTGCTCATGGCTTGACGGCGGCGCGGATCTTCTGCTCGTCGAATCCCAGGACACATTCCGAGTCGTTGAAGACCACGACCGGGAACGACTCGTTCGGGTTCCAGCGCCGCACCTCGGCCATGGCTTTCTCCTGCTCGGCCGGCGGCAGCAGGTCGACATAGACATAGTCGTAGGCCACGCCCAGCTTGTCGAGGAGATTGCGCGTCTTGCGGCACCAGACGCAGGTGCTCAGGCCGTAGAAGGTGACCTTGCCGCAATCTTTCCCCTCCACGCGATTGAATGGGACCATGACCGCCTCCTCTGGTTGATGATTTTTATTATAGATTGCCGCATGGGAAAAAGTCAACCGCTGTCTCTATGAACTCCGTGACGCGTAACGCGTGACGCGTGACGCGAAAGAACATGAATTCACCGACCAAAACCCGGCCAAGGTGGTTCGTGACAAGTAATGGCAATCAAGCTCTAAGAAAGACCTTCTCTTCACTCGTTACGCGTTACGCGTTACGCGTCACGATTTCTGACGGCTGGAAGCCCAAATACTTCTCCCAGTTCCTGCGCTTCTCCTCGGCACTGAAGCCGTCGCGGCCCAGGCTGTGCAGGGCCGAGACCGCCAGCAGCGCCGCGAGGTCGCGCTCGTTGAGGCGCGTGCGCAGCATGAGGTCCTCCAGGCCGGCGTAGCCGGGGCCGCGGCTCTCCACGACGCGCGCCGCCAGTGTGGAACCGATGCCCTTGACCGCCATCAGCCCGCAGCGGATGCCCCCTTTTTCGGCGGTGAAGCCCAGGTGGCTGCGGTTGACGTCCGGCGCCAGGACGGCCAGCCCCCACTTTTTCGCCTCAACGATGTAGTCGGGCAGCGCGTAGTAGCCGCCGCCGGCGTTCAGCAGCCGGCAGAAGAACTGCAGCGGCTGCCGGGTCTTCATCCGGGCCGAAAGCAGGGCGGCATGGGCGTAGGCCAGGCTGTGCGCCTGGCAGAAGGCGTACAGCGAGAAATCGAGGGCCAGCTTCCAGAACAGCTCCAGCTCGCCGGCGCTCCAGCCGTTCCTTTCCCCGCGGGCGAAAAATTCACTGCGCAGCGCCTCGCCCCTTTTTTTCTTCAGCTCGCGGCGCGCCTTTTCGGCCTGCTCCAGGCTCCAGCCGCTGACGTGGTGCAGCAGCACCGAGATCTGCTCCTCGAAGATCAGGGCGCCGCGGCTGTAGGGGAAAAGCTGCCCCAGCAGGGGGTGCAGCGGCGGCCGCTGCTCCAGGTAAGCCGCCTTCATGCCCGACTTGGCCGGGCCCGGGCGGATGATGGCCACGGCGATGGCCAGCTCCTCCAGGCTGGTTGGCCGCGCCTTGAGCAGGTTCTCCCTGGCCAGCGGGCTTTCCAGCTGGAAACAGCCCACGGTGCGCGCCTGCTGGATGTTCGCCCAGGTTTCGGCGTCGCCGGCGTGCGCCCGGTCCGGCGCGGTCCCGCCGTCGAGTCCCCCCCCCAGGGGGGAGATGACCTCGTAGCCGCGCACGCCCAGCAGGTCCAGCTTGAAGATGCGCAGGCGCTCGACGGTGTCCTTGTCCCAGGTGAGCTGGGGAAATCCCTCGGGCGAGCGCGTCAGCGGCAGGGCGCGGTCGATGGCGGCGGCGGCGAACACCACGCCGCCCACGTGCAGCGAGAGCTCGCGGAACACGCCGTCGAGCAGGGCGGCCGCCTCGTAGACGCGCGCGTGTCCCCCGGGGGGACGCCCCCCTAATGGTTGGACCACCAGCTCGCGCGGCTCGGCGAACATGGGCAGGGGCTTGGACAGGGCGTGGGCCTCGTCGGGGTTGAAGCCGAAGGCGCGGGCCGTTTCGTAGAGCGCCGAGCGGGCGCCGAAGAACTTGTGGCTGGAGAGGAAGGCCGCCCGGCCCGGGTAGCGCGCGAACAGCCACTGGAAGACCTCGCCGCGCCGCGACGAGTCGATGTCGACGTCGATGTCGGGCAGGTCGTCGCGCAGGCTGTTGACGAAGCGCTCGAACAGCAGCCCGTGGCGCAGCGGATCGATCGGCGACATGCCCAGCAGGAAAAGGACGAAGGAGGCGCCGCCCGAGCCGCGCAGGCTGAAGAAGATGCGCCGGCTGCGGCAGAAAGCGGCGATCTCGCCGGCGATCAGGAAATAGGCCGCCGCCCCGGTGCGGCGGATCACCTGCAGCTCCTGCAGCGCCCGCTCGCGCCTGGCTGGACCGGCGTGGAGCTCGTCCAGCTTCAGCCGGACCAGCCGCTCCAGCTCGCTGCCGCCGTCGGGGAACAGCTCGTCCAGCTCCGCGAAGGCGAAGGCGGCGCGCCCGGCCAGGCGCAGGGTATTGGCCATGGCCCGCCGGCCATCCTCGCCGAAGCGGCGGGCAATGGCCGTCGCCGGCAGCAGGCCGTCCATGGCGGCATCCTGCTTGAAGGCTTCGGGCAGGGGCCGGTGCTGGAAGACGGCGCGGGCCACGGCGTATTTCCGCGCGTCGCCGGTCCAGCGCAGCGCCTGCGCCCAGGCCAGGGGCGCGCTGGCGGCGGCGGCCATTTCCCGCAGCCACTGGCCGCTGCCCCATTCCAGGCCCAGGTAGAAATCCTCCCTGCCGATCTTCGCCTGCAGCCGGAGCGCGAGCTCGCGGTCGGGCCGCGCCGGCAGGAACACCGCCTGCACCCCGGACAGCCGGGCGGGCAGGGCGCGGCGGTTCAGGCACGAGACCAGGGCGCGGTAGCCCGCCGGCGAGGCAGGGTACAGCAGCAGGCTCCCCTTTTCCGGCAGCTTGATCTCGGTGCCCAGCAGCGGCTTCAGGCCCCGGCCTGCGGCTTCCTTGTGGAACTTCTCCCAGCCGATGAGCGACATGGGGTCGCAGACGGGCAAATAGGGCACATGGGCTTTCTGCATTAGATTGCCAAGAGATGCAGGATCAACCACACCTTCTCCCTGCGAAAAGACAGAATAAACACGCAGGGGAACGTAATTCATGGGGAAATCCTATTTAAATTATACCTTTCGGTTTTTTAGGAACGGGCGGGTTTAAAACCCGCCCCTACGATCTTACCGACGGGAGGGTTTGAAACCCTCCCCTACATTAAGATTTTCCTCGTCAGCCGACCAATGGCGGGGATTCTCGATGATATAGCGGCCGATAGCGGTTAATTCGCCCTTGTCACGAATCACGCGATCATGGAAGGAACGTTGCCATTGGAAGAAACCTTCGGGATATTTTTGGTTGATGGTTCGAGAAGAAAATGTTTTAAAGGCACGGACGATCTCTGTCAGGGAATAAGAACGGGCGGGTTGCAAACCCGCCCCTACGTTGGGACCAACGGCAATTTCGATGATCCCATGGACATGATTGGGCATGATCATGAATTCGTGCAGCCGGCAACAAGAATAGTGATCGGGCAAAGCCAGCCAAGATTCACGGACAATGTGTCCGCAATCGTTCAATTCCATGTTCTCGCCAACGACCTTCCCCAATATTTCCTCTTTTTGCCTGGTGCAGATGGTAACGAAATAGAATCCTGGCCGGGAATAGTCGATTGCCGGTTTCCGTGTACTTTTACGTGTTCGCAGATTATAAAACATTTCTTAACGTAGGGGCGGGTCTCAGACCCGCCCGCATACATTCTGTCATTCGGAACAGGAGGGTTTGAAACCCTCCCCTACATCCGGCCACTCCATGATCTCCGCGAAACCGCCTTTCTTGAATTCGACGGTAGCTCCAGGAAAATATTCTTTGATGCGGTTAAATGTCGCTTCACTTTTATCAAACACAATAATTCTCTCAAATCGGTTGCAGCTGAATAGGTTCTCTATATGTTTGTCCTCAAAAGGAAAAGAATATCCAATAATAACAGAACTCGCGAATTGATCGCATATTCCCTTATTTTTGCAGAGATCACATTCCAAACGGCTTCCTTAATCTTCCAGAAGAGTCCGGAAAACCTTTCAACGGCTACTTTGTCGGGCACTGGAGGGATCAAAAAGCAATGACATTCGGAATTGAAATTTGCCGGCATATTATCCACTACTCTCAGTTGACAGCCAGACTGTATTTTGTCAGATTCTACTTTGAGATCACCAAAAGTCTTACTATATTCCGTCCCTCCCTCCTTCCCGAAATTTTAATGAGTTTCTTGAGAAGCCATCTCAATGCTTCGAAAAATCTTACTATATGGCGCTCCCCCTTCCTTCCTGAAATTTCAATAACCTTCTTGATAAGTCCTTTCAATGCTTCGAAATGACTCTCGTCCATGAGATCTGACAATTCAAAGGGGATAATATTTTCAATTGAAGGTTTGAGCTTGAGATGATTGTCCCATTCTGAATCAGCCGACGCAATACTCGCCCCATTCCCCAAAACAAATAAATATTCATGCTCGAAATCAGATTTGCTCATCCCTTTCTCCACTTCTTTCATTGATTATAATGCATAACTTTCAAGAAAACACCCGCCTGCAGCTCCGCCGGTG
>JALOLA010000076.1 GCA_025456205.1 Acidobacteriota bacterium
CGAAGCCGAACTCGTTGTTGGTGCCGTAGGTCACGTCGCAGGCGTAGGCCTGCTTGCGCTGCTGGTCGTCCATCTCGTGCTGGATGACGCCCACCGACAGGCCGAGAAAGCGGTAGATCCGCCCCATCCATTCCGAGTCCCTCTTGGCCAGGTAGTCGTTGACCGTGACCACGTGCACGCCCTTGCCGGTCAGCGAATTCAGGTAGGCGGGCAGCGTGGCGACCAGGGTCTTGCCCTCGCCGGTCTTCATCTCGGCGATCTTGCCCTGGTGCAGGACCACGCCGCCGAGGAGCTGCACGTCGAAATGCCTCATGTTCAGCGTGCGCCGGGCCGCTTCGCGGACCACGGCGAACGTTTCCGCCAGCAGGTCTTCCAGTTCCTCGCCGCCCTGGGCCCGGGCCTGGAATTCCCCGGTCTTGGCGCGCAGCTGCTCGTCGCTCAGCGCCAGCAGGGCCGGCTCGAGGGCGTTGATCTGCTGGACCAGCGGCTGCATGCGCTTGAGGTCCCGTTCATTCTGGGTGCCGAAGATCTTGCGCAGGATGAATTTGAACATGGTGCGAGTATTATACAGAAGCAGTGCCTTTTTATCAACCGCGGCGCCGGCGGGCGTTGACAATCGGCGGCCGTGGGCATACCATTTTTTCATGGCCAGCGGCGAAAAGGAATTCAAGCGCTACGTGTTCGCGGTGTCCGATGCCACGGGCAAGACCTGCGAGACGGTGGTGCTGGCCGCGCTGAGCCAGTTCAAGACCACGCAGATCGTTTTGGAGACCTTTTCCAACATCCGCACGCTGGGGCAGGTGCAGGAGATCCTGCTGCGCGCCGCCGCGGTGGACGGCGTCATCATCTATACCATGGCCTCGCCGGAGCTGCGCCACAAGATCACGGAGCTGGGGCGGCTGCACGGCGTGCCCACGGTGGACATCCTCGGCCCGGTGCTGACCCGGCTGTCCGACCTGCTGGAGATCTCGCCGCTGGCCAAGCCCGGGCTGTTCCACCAGCTGGACAGCGACTATTTCAAGCGCATCGAGGCGGTCGATTTCACTATCCAGCATGACGACGGGCGCGGGCTGGACACGCTCGGCGGCGCCGAGATCGTCCTGCTGGGGGTTTCCCGTGCCTCCAAGACGCCGGTCAGCATCTACCTGTCCTACCGGGGCTGGAAAGTGGCGAACATCCCGGTGGTGTGGAACGAGGAGCTGCCCGGCGAGCTGCAGGCCGTGGATCCGCGCAAGATCATCGCCCTGACCATCACCCCGACGCGCCTGGAGGCGATCCGCCGCGAGCGGCAGATCAAGCTGCAGGCGGGCGAGGGCTCGGCCTATGCCGACCTGGAGCAGATCCGCCGCGAAGTGCTGTTCGCCCGGCGTCAGTACGAGCGCCGGCAGTACCCCATCCTGGACGCCACCTACAAGTCCATCGAGGAGACGGCGACCGAGGTCATGCGCCTGGTCTACGCGCGCTCGGGGATGAAAAAGGGGAATATCCCCTATTGATGCGCCGGCGGCGGGAGCGCCGGGCGGTTACTTCTTGTCGCCCTGGATGGCCGTGTCGAGCATGCCGGCCATGGTGCCGGTGCTTTTCATGTCCTGGTCCTGCTTTTCCTTCATGCGCTCCAGCTCGCCGCTGAGGTCCTCTTCGGGCTCCTCCATGGTCAGCGAAAGGGTCTTGCGCTGGGAGTCGATGGCCAGGATGCGCACCTGCACCTCGTCGCCGACGGTGAGGATCTCCTTGGGATGGCTGATGCGCCGGCCGCTGCCCAGGCGCGAGACGTGCAGCAGGCCCGTCACCCCGGGGAAGATCTCGACGAAAGCGCCGAACGGCTTCATGTGCACGACCTTGCCGCTGACTTCGCTGCCGGCGGCAAGGCTGCCGCTGGCCGTGGCCCAGGGGTCGGCCAGCAGGGCCTTGAGGCTCAGCGAGATCTTGCCGGCCTCGGGGTCGAGCTTGATCACCGCCACCTGCAGCTTCTGACCGGGCTGAAGGGCGTCCTTCGCGCTCTGGATCTTTTCATAAGAGATCTCGGAAACGTGCAGCAGGCCCTCGGCGCCGCCGATGTCGACGAAGGCGCCGTAATCGTGGACCGAGGTGATCGTGCCTTCGCGCGCCTGGCCGACCTCGAGCTCCTGCCACAGGCGCTGGGACTTCTCGCGCTCCTCAGCCTGCAGCAGCTCCTTGCGGCCGACCACGATATTGCGGCCGTCCTCTTCGAACTGCGTGACCAGGAAGGAATAGGTCTGTTCAAGGTGGGCTTCCGGCTTCTGGCAGTAGTTGCGCTCGATCTGCGATATGGGGCAGAAGGCCTTCTGGCCCATGACCTGGACATCGAAGCCGCCGCGGTTCACCGCCTTGACCCTGCCTTCGACCGGGATGCGGTTGGCGTGCGCCTCGCGCAGCATGGACAGCGTGGGGGAGTCCTTGGCCGTCCGCGAGTCGCCGCGGCCGGCCTGGCGCAGGCGCACGGTACAGTGGAAGATGCCGTCGCGGAACGACGTCACCAGAACCTGCAGCGGGTCGCCGGGCTTGACGGTCAGCACGCCCTGGCGCTCGCACTCATCGCGGTCGATCATGCCCTCGGCGCGGATGCCGAGGTCGAGGAAAATATTGTCCTTGCCGATGGATATGACCTTGCCCGAGGCGACTTCGCCAACTTTTACGTGCGCGACGGGGCGGAAAGAGGCCTTCAGCATGTCGGCGAAACTCTCTTCGCCTTTGGCGGCCGGCATGCGGCCCTGGTTGTCTGTCATGGGTAGTCCTTGTCTGAACTTAGATTTATATGGATTTCCAAGATTCTGGGCATATTTTAATCCTGTTGGGCCTGAAAGTCAAGGGCAGCCGCCGGCGCTTTGTGCTAGAATCAGGAACGATGCTGAAAAGGCTGACATTGGTCCTGCTCTGCGCCGCTTTCCTGCTGCCGGCGCTGGCGCCCGTAGCGGGAAAGGCGGGCGACGACGCAGGGAGCTGCCGGCAGGGCAACGAAAGGAAGAAAAAAGACCTGCTGCTGGACGCCGCCGTCGTAGGGGCTGCGGTCTGCGCTTATGTGCTGGTCATCCCCGACACGCGCCGGCGCATCTTCCGCGAGGCGCAGATCGGGAAAGTGTGGCAGAATTTCCGGCGCCCTTTCTGGAGCGCCCGCGAGGGCGGGCGCCGGGACCACAACGGCTTCTGGATCAATTATGTCGGCCACCCGCTGAGCTTCATGGCCCTGGGGCTGTTCCTGAAGGAACGCGGCTACAGCGACCTGGAAACCATGGCCTTCACCCAGGCGGTGAGCGTCGGCTGGGAATATGTGATCGAGGGCAGCATGTGGCTGCCCTCGTCCAAGGACCTGGCCACGGACCTGGCGGGCTCGCTGGTGGCGGTCTTTGTCCTTGCCCCGCTGTCGGACCTCGGAGAGAGGCGCATTGCCGCCGGCGACCGCCGTTGGGGCAACCGCCTGCTCTGCTGGCTGAACCCCTTCAAAAAGATCAACCCCCTCGTTTTCGGGGGCCGCAACAAGGCCCTGTCCCTGCACGCGTTCCCCCGGCGCGGCGGCGCGGTGATCGGGCTGGCCTGGGTGGGTCCCTGAGGCCGGGGGTTCAGGAATCGGAAGCTTGCAGATCCTTTCTCTTTTCCGTGAAGTAGCTGGGGGCCAGCGGCTTGCCCTTGTGGGTGTGCACTTCCCCGTCCAGGTAGGCGCCTTCGGCGATGACGATCTTCTGGCAGACGATATTCCCCACGACGTGGCCGCTGGCGCGGATCTCCACCATGCCCGTGACCGTGACCCGGCCCTGGACATGGCCGGCCAGGATCATGTTGCCGGCAGTGATCTTCCCCTTGACGGAGCCGCTCTCGCCGAGAAAAAGCAGGCCGCCGATCGCGATGTCTCCCTCCAGGGCTCCGTCGAGGGTGAGATCGCCGGGGCCGGAAATGCTGCCCATGATGCGCGTGGCCGGCCGCAGCGCGGTCTTGCTGCCGGGATCGACGAAACTGGATTCAAGCCTCTGGTTTTCCATGGATGCTCCTTGGGGATCGATTTCGGGTTTGGGCGCCATTTCAGATGAAATATGACCGGTTCCCGGTCATGGTGAAGAACTCGGTGAAGGCCGCCAGGGCGGCGGCGAGGATTCGTTCCCGCTCCGCGGCCACGGGCGCGAAGAACAGCACCTGCAATATGTCGCGGGTCCCCTCGCCCACGCTGGCGCGCAGGGAATCGGCCGAGGGGTTGCCGAAAGCGCCCAGGTCGTCGCGCAGCACGATCTTGCCGTCAAAATCGAGAAGTTCCTTGCGGATGCCTTGGTAGCGATCGCCGGCGCTGCCCAGGGTAATGACGACCGGGCCCTGGATGCGGTTCATGTCGTAAAGCCCGAAGCAGATCTGGAACTGCAGCGACAGCAGGTTGGTCAAATCGACCGCCGGGTTGACGGCGGGGAAATCGTCATGGCCGCGCAGGCGGCGCCAGAGGGCTTCCGAGGAGGGGCGATGCTTGGTCGGATCGACGTGAAAGGACCTGTACAACTGCCGGGACATGGCGAATCCCGGCGGCAGCGCCGAGCCGTGGGCCGCGCGGATGGCCGGCAGCTGAGCGGCGATGTGCGCCTGCAGGTCCGCGGCGGGGCGCGGGCTCAGGCCGCGGAAGATGTTGATCCCCGCGCTGAGCCTGCCTGCGAGGAGATTGTCGATCGCCAGCGTTTCAGCCATGGTTGGTTTGTAAATAGTAGCATAGTGTGGTAAAAAAATCTCCTCGGCGCCGGCATGGACAAACGCCGTCGCCATGGAGAAACGCATGACGAAATTCCTGCTGTGGCTCATCCTGCTGGTCATCTGCTGGCCTCTGGCCATCCTGGGGCTGCTCCTTTACCCCATCGTCTGGCTGCTGCTGCTGCCCTTCCGCCTGCTGGGCATGACGGTCACCGCCGTGTTCGAGCTGCTGCGGGCGCTGATCACCCTGCCGGCCCGCATCCTGCGCGGGCCCGGCCGTTGAGCTCACCCCTCGCCGCCCCGGACGCAGGCGAGGTCCAGGCCGCTGCAGGCCCACGCCGCGGGAAGCGCGGCTGGCTGGCCTGGGCCCTGGCTTCGCTGCTTTTTTTCGCGGCCACGAATTTCATCCTCGGCTACATCGCCGAAAAAAGCGCCGCCGACCCGGCGGCGAGCGTGAAGGCGGCCATGATCCTCTGGCTGGGGACGGGCCTGCTCGGCGGTGCCGCCACGGTCGGTTTCAGGTTTTCCGGGCGCGGCTTCGCCGGCCTGGCCGGCAGGAACCCCCTGCTCCTGCCGCTGGCCGCCGGCGTTTCGCTGGCCCTGGGCATGCTGCTGCTGAAGTCCGGTCTGGCGGCCAATCCCCTGGCCAAGGGGCCCATCGTCGCCGTCGCCTCCAGCAGTTCACTGGTGGTCGCGCTCCTGGCCTGGGCTCTGCTCAGGGAAAAACTGTCGCTCGGGCAATGGGCGGGCTTCCTGGTCATCATCGCCGGCATCGCCATGGTCAGCATGGGCGGCGGCGGCCGCGCCGACCGCTTGGCGCTTGCCTTTGCCTGCCTGGCCATGTTCCTTTTCGGGGCGACGAATTTCATGCTCAAGCTGGCCGGCACTCGGGGCAGCGATTCGCTGACCGCCGCGGTCGTTCTCTGGCTGGCGGTCGGGGGCTGCGGCCTGCTGGCGATCGCCGGCCACCGCGTATTTTTTTCGCACTTTCCGCTCCTGGCCAGCCCCAGGCTTTCCGTCCTGGCGCTGCTGGCGGGGGCATTCCTGGCGCTGGGCATGCTGGGCATCAAGAAGGCGGTCACCCTGGGCCCGGCCGGACCGGCCACGGCCGTCTCCGGGTCGAACGCCATCCTGGTCGGTGTCCTCGACCTGGCGCTGCTGGGACACGGGTTGCCCGGCTTGAAGCTCGCCGGCATGCTGGCGGCGGTTGCCGGCATCGTGGTCCTGGCGCTGGCGAAGCCGCTGCCAAGGAAATGAGCCGGGTACGAGGAGAAGCCGATGAAGATCATTACCTGTCTGCCGGAGCGCGAAGGCTGGCACCTGCGGGAGGGAATGCCGATCCAGGTGGGGATCAAGTCGGGCTCCACGCCTTTCAGCGGCCCCCATCTGCACCGGACCATGGCCGAGTATTTCTACCTGCTCGCGGGAGAGATCAGCCTGCGCGTTGACCGGCAGGAGATCATCGTCCGCAAGGGGGACCTGGTCGTGGTCGAACCGGGCGAAGCGCATGAGGTCCTGTCTGCTTCCCCCGATGCCCGCCTCTTGCTGCTGATGCCGCCTTTTGTGGCTGGGGATAAGGAGGAGCTGGAAGAACCGGAAAGGCAAAAGGGAAAAGTAAAAAGGCAAAAGTAAGAAAAGGCACTCGGCGGACGGCAAGAATAAAGCACCAAATCCCAAGCACCAAATTCCAAATACGCTGCGCGCCAAATCCCAAATTCCAATGTCCAAAACGAGAACCCTTTCATGGTCTTTTTTTTGTTTGGGTCATTGGGTCATTGGAATTTGGTGCTTGTTTGGTGCATGGTGCTTGTGATTTGGAATTTTAGTCTTATTAGTCATGCGCCCTGAAGGCCCTCGCCGTTGGTATTGCGAGAGTCAGATCTTGAATTTGAAGAGGGGCTGCCCCACGCGGATCGTATCTCCCTTCTGGGCCAGCACGGCTTCCACCAGGGCGGCGGGCACGGCCAGGATGATCGTCGAGCCCATGGCGAAATGGCCCATCTCGGCCATCTGTTCGGCCGCCAGGTCGAGGCGCTGCCATTTGTCCAGGACCGGCAGGCCGCCGGGCAGGTGCTTCATGCCGATGTTGCCCACGAAGGTGGCGCCCACGGCGACCATATAAAGATGGGCGCCCCGGAATTCGAAGCGGGTCACGACCCTTTCGTTGCGGACATAGAGTCGCCGCACGCGCGTGGCCGAAAAATCGTTCACCGGGAAAAGGCGCGTGCCGCCGTGGAATGATCCGCTGATGCGGCCTGACAGCGGGTAATGAAAGCGGTGATAGTCGCTGGGAGAAAGGTAGATCATCGCCACATGCCAGCCGCGGGAAAAGTCGAGCGCTTCGCCCAGCATCAGGCTGAGCGGATATGTCCAGCCCTTGACTTGCGTGGCCCGGTCCTCGCTGACGAGCTCCAGCTCGCTCAGGCGGCCGTCGGCGGGTGAGAGCAGGCAACCCGGGTCGCCTGGCAGCGGGCGCTTGCAGGGGTCGAAGGGTCGCAGGAAGAATTCTGAAAGCGAAAGGTAGTCATCGGTCTGGCCCTGAAACTCGGCCATGTCGATCCGGTAGCTCTTGCGAAAGCGGCGGATCATCCAAAGGGCCAGCCAGCGCGGCCGGCGCAGGCGCATGATGCGGCCGTAGAGGCGGCTGATGGGTATCCACGATATGGGGACAAGCAGTGCGCGGCCGATGAGCCTGAAAATGGTGTTCATGGTTCATGCCCATTTTACTCGCAGTGCCGCCGGGAATCAATCCTTAGCCATGGGATAGTTATTAGGCTGAGGAGGAATTGATCAGGAGCTCAGACGTTAGACGTTAGAAGTTAGACATTAGCAAGAAAAACGCATTCGCATGATCTTATTCCATAAAAGATGCAGATCGTCTTTGATTTTCTTGCTGACGTCTATCGTCTAACATCTATCGTCTTCTTCATCGCCTTGCTGCGCCCGCTGAATCATGATATCGTGGGCTTTGGAAACCGAAACCACCGAACTCACCCGCAGGAAGATCGCCATATTCTGGCTGCCCCTCTTCTCCACCTGGCTGATGATGGGGGTGGAAGGCCCCTTCATCGCCGCCGTCATCGCCCGCCTGGCCGAGGCCAAGTTCAACCTCGCCGCCTACGGCGTGGCGTTCTCGCTGGGCATGTTCTTCGAGTCGCCGATCATCATGATGCTCAGCGCCGCCAACGTGCTGGTCAAGGACCGGCGCACCTATCTCAAGCTGCGCCGCTTCAACATCCTGCTGAACCTGCTGATCACCCTGGCTATGCTGCTGGTGCTGCTGCCGCCCGTGTTCTTCTGGCTCACCGAGGGGCTTATCGGCATGCCGCCGGCGGTGGCGCGGCTGACGCGCCAGGCCACCCTGCTCCTGCTGCCCTGGCCGGCGGCCATCGGCTTCCGCCGCTTCTACCAGGGCATCCTCATCGGCAACCACCTGCCGCGCCGGGTGGCCTACGGCACCGTCGTCCGCTTGGGCGCGATGGCGGCGACGGCCCTGCTGCTCTACCTCTTTTCGGCGCTGCCGGGAGCCTGCGTGGGCACGGCCGCCCTTTCGGTGGGGGTGGTCATGGAGGCGCTGGCCAGCCGCATCATGGCCGGGCCGCTGGTCAGAAGGTTGTTGGCCATGCCGCCGGCTGCGGGAGCGAAACCGCTGGCCAACCGCGAGCTGGCCGTCTTTTATTTTCCCCTGGCCCTGACCTCGCTCCTGGGCCTGGCCGTACACCCCATGATGTCGTTCTTCCTGGGCAAGGGGCGCCTGCCCATCGAGTCGCTGGCCGTGCTGCCGGTGGTCAACTCCCTGGCCTTCGTTTTCCGCAGCGCCGGGCTCTCGTTCCAGGAGGCGGCCATCGCCCTGCTGAAAAAGGGCGACGAGAGCCGCAGGAAGCTGCGGCAATTCGCCTGGCTCCTGGGCGGGGCGAGCTCGGGGCTGCTGGTCCTGATCGCTTTTTCCCCGGCGGTCGCCTGGTGGTTCCGCGGCGTGTCCGGCCTGTCAACGGAGCTGGCCGCGCTGGCCGTCCTGCCCATCCGCATTTTCGCCCTCATCCCGGCCCTCGAGGTGCTGCTGGCCTTCCAGCGTGCCCGCTTTGTGGTGGGCCACGAGACGAGCCGGATCACCACGGCCACGGCCATCGAGGTGGCGGTGATCGCCCTGGCGCTGCTGCTGGCCGTGTCGGCGACCAGCCTGGTCGGCGTGACCGCCGCGGCGCTGGCGGCGATGAGCGGCCGCATCTGCGCCCGGCGCTGGCGGCGATGAGCGGCCGCATCTGCGCCGTCACCTACCTGCAGTTGAAGTTCCGCCAGGAAAAGCGCGCGACTGCCCCGGATCCCGGCGCCTGAAGAAGACAACTTTTGGTGCATCCGGCGATCTGTCCGCCGCTGGCCATGTCAATGAACCGGTAAAATTCCCTTGACTTTTCAAGACGTTATTTGGACAATAACAAGCAGGGGTGAACCGAATCATTGTTTTTTTTAACGATTCAATAAAAAAATGGAGGGGATCATGAACAGCAGGTTCCGCATGGTTTTCGCGTGGATCTTGTGTGGCGCACTGGCCTCGATCGTGCCGCTTTTCGCTCAGGCCCAGTATTACAAGACGTATTTCTTCAAGCCTGGATCGATCAAACAGATCGTGGTCTATGCTCACGACGCTCAAAACGGGTTCATTATGAATATCTACACCGACCCGCCGGTGGAAGGCAAGGGGATCCTGACTTTTGCCACTCCGACGCTGGGGGTCGAAGAACGTCACCATTCGTATTATTACCTCTCGCAGATCGCGGCCATGATCCGCTCCGGGGCGATCACCGGGGTGGCTTATGCGCCTGAGAAAGAGCTCCTGGAGGTCAATCCCTCGCCATATTTTTTCTCCGAGATCATGCCGCCGGGAAAAGACGGCGGCTATCTGGCTTATCGTATCCGCGGGTTCTATTCCCTGCCCTGGTCGGCAACGAGCCAGGCCGCGAAACCCGTGGCCATGCAAATTCAACAGGCGGCCGTGATTCCGGCCGGGCCAAGCCTGGCTGGGGACTGGAAGGGCTTCCAGGGCATGACCTTCACCTTCACCCAGAACGGCAGCCAGTTCGCCTGGTCTGTCAAGGCAACCGGCGAAAAGGCCCAGGGCAGCATCAACGGCGACATGCTCCTGGTCGCCTGGACGAACGCGCAGGGCAGCGGCACGGCCAAGGGCAAGATCACGGCCAAGGACGCCTCCGGGCGCGCCACGCGCATCGATTGGGACAACGGCGTGGTGTTCAGCCGCTGACCATTTTTTTTGCCATTGGAGGTGGACATGAAAAAACCAAAATCGCGTTGTAATTTTATCCCCGCTTGGCTGTGCTTGTTCCTGGCCTGGCCTCTCCTTGCACAGGGTCCGCAGCGGACCGGGACCGTTCCTGGCGAGATGGATCCGTTCTCGGTGACGCTCTTCCGCAATCCGGACTACTCGGCGCCCATCGGCACCTGGAAGCTGGCCCCGGGCATGCGCCTGCTGAAAGTGCCGAGCGTCAAGTCGGTGCCGCGATCGATCCTGGTCGGTGCCAAGGTAAGCGTGCTCCTTTTTCCGAGCCGGGATTTTTCATCCACCCAGCCGGTATGGAACGCGCAGACCAAACAATTCGTCGAATATGACAGCTACAAGATCCCCTTTTTCCGCTTCCGTACATCCACGGCGAAAATGTTTCCCGAGAAAAAAGCCGGCGAAACGGAAACAGAGATCACTGGCGGGTTGGGGGCGGACTTGCATGCAACACCGACAAAAACCGTCGCTCCCAGGGGAGATTGTTCCATCGTGATCCACCGTCGCGACATCGACGACATGGTCGGCGTTTCCCTCGAGTCCACCAATCCGGCCACCCCCTGCAAGCGGTTCTACCCGCTGGCGGAAAGAGCCGCGGATCAGGCCATCGTCTACGAGGCCATCCCCGCCAGGGGACCTTTCATCCTGAACGTCTTTGCCGGAGGCAGCGGGCAGATGTCGCTCTACCCATCGACATCGCCACCCAATCCGAATAATCTCCTGGTCACCATCTTCACGCCATACATGACGCTGGAACTCCCAGAAAAGAACGCGGAAACCTCGCACTTCGACCTGCGCGCCCTGGGAATTGAGGGCGACATCTCGCGGATGAAAATCCGCTACATCGGTCCGCTCGATCCGGCCGACTATACTGAAGCCAAGAGTGTCCGCGCGCCCGGCGCCCCGGACATTCAGGCGCAGATGCTCCAGCCGCTCCCGGCGCCGGTCGCTGTCGGCGCCGAGTATGTCTTCAGCCAGACGGGAACGGAGTTCACCTGGACGGCGGCCAGCCTGGGGCAGCAGGGAAGCGGATCGGTCGCCGGCATGAAGGTCAGCACGCAAATGGCTGGAGGCGGGGTTTTCAATGGCAACATCGTTGAAGTGGATCCGGCCGGAGCGGCCCGGCGCATCGACTGGGACAACGGCGTGATCATCTTCCGCCAGGGCGCCGCGGTCGCACCCATGGCCCCGCTACCTGCCGTGGCCGACCTGGCGGGCGACTGGAAGGGCTTCATGAACATGACCTTCAGCTTCAGCCAGAACGGAAACGAGTTCACCTGGCTGGTGCCGGCGACGGGAGAAAAGGCGCAGGGAACCATCGTGGGCGACGCGCTTACGGTCGCCTGGACGAACGCGCAGGGCAGCGGCACGGCCAAGGGCAGGATCGCGGCCAAGGACGCCGCCGGGCGCGCCACGCGCATCGAGTGGGACAACGGCGTGGTGTTCAGCCGCTGAACCGGGACAAACCGGAATCAGCCACGCCCTTACCGCCCGCCCATCGCCACCGTCAGCGGTGCGGCTTCAGTTGATGCGCTTGATGTCGATGCCGCCGAACAGGGCCGGCGCCTTGAAATTCGAGGTCCCAACGACGGTCTCGTAAGCCAGGGTCAGCATCAGGTTCACCTTGCGCATTCCCTTGCCGCCTCCCCATGAATCCGCAATTGTGGGGGTGTCCGGCGGCGATACGGTGATGAGCGTGGAGAAGCCCAACGGACCTGAGGTCACGGTCAGCGGCAAACAAACGCTCTTATGCTCCGCCGCCATCCACGGACGCTCGCATTTCAAGCTCACGATCGGTGGATCACCGGCAGCCCAGGTGGAACGCAGGGTGCCTTGGGCGTCAGAGGTCCGCACGGTGATGGCGTAGGTCGCATGCTCCGCAGGCAACTCCAGGGCGAGATACACGAGACCGCGCGGCCATGGCCAGATACGCAGGATCTCTTTGGCTTGGTCGGTGACGCGCGCAGGATATGAAACCAACTCCACGGGAAAGGCCTCCAGCGCACCCACGTAATATTTATTCCCGTTGAGGTAATATGCGGGCGGCTCCGACCAGGACCGGAACGCCAGCCCGGTGCGCCAGTCGAGCGCGCTCGTGGACTCCGGCACCGTCGGGGCCCTGACCCGGGCCACGTTCCCGCCGACCTGCTGCATCGCGCCTGAGACGCCGCCCGGCAGCGAGGAGAGGAGCTGTCCCATGGCCGGCATGGCGCTGGCCGTCTTCAGCGTTGCCGCCCAGTCAATCGGAGCGGTGATTTTGTTGATGACCGCCATGGCAAGGGGTTTCATGGCCGGCTGCGGGCCGGGGAGGGGCATGGGGGTGGCTTCCGGCGCCGTCGGCGCGGGCAGCGGCATGGGCGTGGCCTGGACCAATTCCCCGGACATCTGGGTCATGGCCTGGGTCCGCCGCGGTCCGCCGTAGAGCTGCCCTACGCTGGTGATGGGCAGATTGCCGGCCGGGCTGATGCGGATCGTGTAGGTCAGGCCCTTTTTTGCCGCAAAAGGAACGCTGGCCGGATTGCCCTGCCCCGACGAGGGGTCAGGTCCGGCTCCGTGCACCTCCAGGCGCAAGGCCACGGTGGCGCCCCAGGCGGCCATCATCCTGTGCGGGCCATCCGCCTGGGCAACGTAACTGGTAGTGAACGGCTGGTCGCCAGGGCGCAGCGTGAATTCGGTCAGCAGGGGAAATCCAGCCTGTGCAGCCTGATCCACCGGCGATTGCGCACGCATGGGCGCGACGCAGAGAAGCACGACCAGCAGCAAGGCTCCAAACAATATTTTCATGGTTCCTCCCTTAAACGAACAGTTTTTCGCGGAAACGGGAATGCAGACCTGATCAAAGTTCGAGCTCAAATCGTTTGCTTCCCCCACGAAAGCTCCTTTTTCCCCCACCAGGGCGGCAGGCTTCGTCCTCTCCGGCCGGCCCTTCTGAAACTGGATGTATTTTCGGCATAAGTGGCAGAAAAGTCAAATCGGTCCGTTCTGGACGCCTGACAATCAATCGGCATTGGCTTGCTTGAAGCGCGGTGCCGGGAAGATGCCAAAAAGTTTCCCGGGAAATGGCTGCTCTCAGCATGGCCAAGGACAATATCGAGGGCGGGAACGCGAGGGGCGGGGCGCTACGCAAAGCCCGGGGCAACGAGCGGTTTTTCAGGAGCTGAGGCCTGTTGGGATCAGAACTGCTGTTGCAGCAGGTCGTACAGGACCTTGGCGAACAGCAGCAGCAGGGTGAAGATGAAGACGGGCCGGATCACCGCGGCGCCGCGGCGGATGACCAGCCTGGCCCCGAGCAGGTTGCCGGCGATGCCCGCCGCCGCGGCCGGGATGCCGATGGCGAAGATGACCTTGCCGTGGGCGATGAAGGTGACGACGGCTGCGATATTGGAGGCCAGGTTCACCACCTTGGTGTTGGCATTGGCCGTGACGAAATCGAATTTCAGCGCCAGGGTGAAGAACAGGATCAGGAACATCCCCATGCCGGGCCCGAAGAAGCCGTCGTAGAATCCGAGCAGCAGGGCCGCCACTGCGGCCAGCCCGTATTTCCGCTGCCGCGTTTGCCGATGCGAGTGGTTCTCCCGGCCCAGGGAGCGGTTGGTCAGGGTGAGAACGGCCACCAGCGGTATGAGCACGACCAGCAGGATGCGCAGGAAATCCGGGCGCAGCAAAAGCACGGAGCTGCTGCCCAGGAATGAGCCGATCAGGGCAAAAAAGGCGCTGAGCAGGGCCACGCGGATGTCGATCATGCCGTGCTGGTGGTAGCGCAGGGTGGCGAACAGGGTGCCGAAGCTCGAGGAGAACTTGTTGTTGCCCAGGACATAATGCGGCGGCAGGCCGGCCGCGAGATAGGCGGGGACGGAGAGCAGGCCGCCGCCGCCGGCGATGGAGTCG
>JALOLA010000024.1 GCA_025456205.1 Acidobacteriota bacterium
GCGACAAGGTCACCACCGTCACCGAGCTCATGGCCATGGCCAGGCCGGCCACCTCCGGCGGCAGCAGGATGCCCAGCGCCGGGTGGAGAGCGCCGGCCGCCAGCGGGATCAGCGCCGAGTTGTAGGCGAACGCCCAGAAAAGGTTCTGGCGGATGCGGCCCATCACCTTGCGGCTCAGTTGCACGGCCGCCACGGCGTCGCGCAGGTCGTCGCGGATGAGGACGATGTCGCCGCTCTCGATGGCCACGTCGGTGCCGCCGCCCACGGCGATGCCGATATCGGCCTGGGCCATGGCCGGGGCGTCGTTGATGCCGTCGCCGATGAAGGCCACCACTTCGCCGCTCTCCTGGAGCTTCCGCACTTCCCGGGCCTTGTCCTGGGGCAGGACCTGGGCGATGACCCGCTCGATGCCGGCCTGGCGCCCGACCGCCGCCGCCGAGCGCGCATTGTCACCGGTGATCATGGCCACCGACAGCCCCATGGCCTTGCAGGCGGCAACGGCCTCGGGGGCCGTTGCCTTCAGCGTGTCACTTACGGCCAGGATACCGGCCAGGACATGGTTCCGGGCGACCAGCACCAGCGTCTTGCCCTCGCCTTGCAGACGCTCGCCGGCCGCCGCGGCCTGCGCCAGGCCGGCGATGCCGCGCCGTCGGAAAAAGGGCAGGCTGCCGACAACGATCTCCTCCCCGGCCAGGATGGCCTTCACGCCCTCCCCTTCCAGGGTGTCAAAGCCCTCGACGGGCGGCGCGGGCAGATGACGCCGCCCGGCGGCCGCCACGATGGCCTCGGCCAGGGGATGGAGCGAATTGCGCTCCACGGCGGCGGCGACGCGCAGCAGGTCGTCTTCCGCGCCGGCCAGGGCGATGACGTCGGATACCTCGGGCCGGCCGGCGGTCAGGGTGCCGGTCTTGTCGAATACGGCGCTGGTCAGGCGGCCGGCCGCTTCCAGGGCCTCGCCGCGCCGGATCAGGATGCCCAGCTCGGCGCCGCGACCGATGCCGACCATCACCGCCGTCGGCGTGGCCAGCCCCAGGGCGCAGGGGCAGGCGATGACCAGCACCGAGATCAGCGTGGTCAGGGCGAACAGGAACGTCTGGCCGGCGATGAAGTACCAGCCGGCGAACGCCGCGACGGCGATGGCCAGAATGATCGGGATGAATACCCGCACCACGCGGTCGGCCAGCCGCTGCACCGGGGGCTTCGAGCCCTGGGCGGCCTGGACCAGCTGGATGATCTGCGCCAGCAGCGTCTCCTTGCCGACTTTGGCGGCAGTGAAGCGCAACACGCTGTTCTTGTTGATGGTGCCGGCGATCACGCCGTCGCCGGCACGCTTCAGCACCGGCAGCGGCTCGCCGCTGATCATCGCCTCATCCACGTAGCCCGTGCCGGCGGTCACCCGGCCGTCGACCGGGACCTTTTCACCCGGGCGGACCACGACCTCGTCGCCGACATGGACATCCGCCACCGCCACTTGCGTCTCCTGCCCGCCGCGCACCACGGTGGCCGTGGGCGGCTGCAGGCCCATCAGGGCCCGGATCGCCTCCGATGTCCGGCCCTTGGCCCGGATCTCCAGGTATTTGCCCAGGTTCAGGAAAGTGGCCAGCAGGATAACGGTGTCAAGGAAAAGGAAATCGTGCGGCAGGAGGCCGAAAACGGACAGCAGGCTGGAAATAAGGGCTACGCCGATGCCCAGGGCGTACATGACATCCATGTTCAGGTTGCGGTTCCTCAGGGCCCGGGCAGCGGCGGCGAAGATGGGAAAGCCGAGCCAGGCCAGCCCGGGGATGGCGAAAACGAGCATGGCCGCGCGCCAGAGGAAGGAGAAATGGAGCGGCAGGAACATGACGGCCATCAGGGGCAGGCCGGTGGCGAAGCCGACGGCGATGCGCCTGAGCCGGGTGCGCAGTTCCGCGGCCCGGTCGGCCTTCTCTTTTTCGCCCGCGTTCCCCGCCGGGCCGAGATAGCGGTAGCCGGCGGACTCGATCGCTTTTTGCATCGCCTCCAGGCCGGTCCGGCTCTGATCGTAGGTCACGTAGGCCTGCTCGGAGGCCAGGTTGACCGTGAACTGCTCGATGCCGGGCACCCTGCCCAAGGAGTCCTCGACCGCCTTGACGCACATGGCGCAGCTCATGCCGCCGATCTTGATCTCGATGCTGGCCGTTTTGTTCTTGTTATCCGTCATGGTTCACCTCCGCCATTCAGCGAATTTTTCGATTCCCGGCGCCTGGCCGCTCCATCCGCTGGTTGCCGCCGTCGCCGCTCCCCTGTCCGTCCAAAGAGGAATCCGGCAGGACGATCCACCGGCCCAGTTCCTCTTGGGCCAGGTCGGTCAGGTCCGTGTCGACGCAACCGCTTGGCGAAAATGTCATTTCCCCGATCAAGGGCCTGCCGGCGATGCTGTAGAAATCCACGCGAACAAAGGGAAATGGCCGTGACAGTATTTCCGCCGCCTCGATCATTTCAAAATAGGCCTCGATCCTCGGGAGCAGCCGCTCCTCATGCGCCGTCGACCGGGCATAGGAAAGCCGATGTTCCCAGTTCCGGTCATAAAAAAAATGCCGCGCTCCTTCCCCGTCCGCGCCGCGATCGAGACAGACCATGACGCAATTCACTTTCCCGGCAAAGCAATACAGCTTATAGTCGACAGGGAGCCGGCCCGCGGCGTCCGCCAGGAAGGTCTCGCAAATGATCCGCGGCTGGATGGCGGCATAGTGAATTTCCCCGAACACGGTGCTGAAATCCGTGCCCAGCCAGGCATCGAGCTGCCGTCGGGCTTTGGCCACGTTCAATTGCCTCTTGTCCCGGCAGATGATATTGAATCCCCAGCCGTGGGTGCATTTCAGGGCGAAGCGCTCCGGGAGCGCCGCAAAATCCACCTCGCTGCCGTCCTTATAGACGCCGAGCAGCTCCGGCAGAAGATGCCCCAGTTTTTTCTCCTGCACATACGCCCGCAAGCCATATTTATCAGAGCATAGCACCTTCAGGGGATGACGCCAGTAGAACATGAGAAACGCGAGCTTTTCGTCGAAAGTACGCGGAGCGTCGAGATCGGGCCAGCGCCCGCTGCGCAGCCTGAAGCGGAGCTTGAACAACAGCGTCGGCGAGATACGGCTCAAGGCCCATTTCACTCCCCGACGCGCTGCCGCGAGCGCTCTGGCCAGGGATGCGCCGGCTCCCGCCGTCACCGCGCCTTCTCCTGGTCCGTGCCGGCCCGGCGGGTGATGCAGCGGTACACGGCGTAGAGGGGAAAGGGCAGATGCCGGAAACGCACCAGTTTGGCGGCGATCCGGTCTTCGCTCACGATGGCAAGCCGCGTTTCTTTCAACGAACCCGGAGGGCAGGGCCGGATCCGCGTAACCGGATAATAGGCGCCCTGAACCTTGATGTTCAGGCTGCCGAAAGCAAAAAGCCTTCTTTGCAGTTCCGCGTACGGCAGTGCGCCCGGATCGTCGATCGTGGTGATCGCTTCATGCCTGTTCCTGCCGAAATAATGGCGCTTTTCCCCTTGGGGAAGGCCTTCGTCCCGGGCGACCATTTTGTCCAGGACCTCCCCGACATGTTCCCCAGCCTTGATGGTCTTCAGAAGGTCCAGATCCCCGGGAGGATCGCCTTCAGCGATGGGGATCTCCGCTTGCAGCAGAATGTTCCCGCCATCGATGATCTCATTGACGCGGTGAAATGTGAATCCGGTGCTCCTTTCGGCGAAATAGACGGACCAGGAGGTCGCGCGCAGCCCGGAATAGCGGGGCAGCAGACCGTTGTGATAGTTGACCAGAATGTCAAAGAGGCCGATCAGGTCGCTCCTGAAAATCTGCAGGCAACCGATGGCCAGCCCCAGCGTCGGTCGCAGCGATCTTTTCAGGAAGTCGACAAACTCGCGGTCATTGATGTCCCTTCCGGGAGGGACGAAAAGCCGGACATCGAGATCTGCGCAGACGCCGGCGAGGGTGCGGCAGCGGTGCGGGCCCCACTCCAGTTTCTGCTCGAAATTGAAGATCTTTTTCACCCAGGCCGTGGCCACGGCCCGGAGCATTCTGCATCCCCTTGACGGAGGTTTCTTTTTCGTGGCGTCCACCACGCCGCAGATGTCCAGGTCCCCCCGTTTTTTAATACACGAGTGGATGTGCGGAAGCAGGACCTGTGGAAAACCCAAGCTGTCATCCGCGAAAATCAGCAGTCTGTCCATCGCTTGCTCACCCCGACCTGTCTTTTTCCGCCCATGAATCACTATTATATACACCCTGAGCGTTTTTTCAGCAATAAAACATGCGCCGCAGGGATGGGGGCGATTTCCCCGGCATATGGCCATTTGACAAACCGGCCGCTCCGGGCATAGAATGAGCATTCCGGCGAAAACCAATTCCCAATATTCAAGGTATAGCACCAATGAAAAAAGTGAAAAGCTCGAAATCGGTGATCCTGGCCGCCTTCATCGCCAACCTGTTCATCGCCCTGGTCAAGTACGTGGTGGCCTTCTTTTCCGCCAGCTCGGCCATGCTGGCCGAAGCCATCCATTCCAGCGCCGACACCCTGAACCAGGTGCTGCTCTTCGTGGGCATAAAAAAAGCCGCCAAGAAGGCCGACGAGCTTCACCCCTTCGGGTTCTCGGGCGAAGCCTATTTCTGGAGCTTCATCGTGGCCATCATCCTGTTCACCACCGGGGCCATCTTCTCCATCTACGAGGGGGTGCACAAGCTGCGCCACCCGGCCCCCGTCGAACACCTGCCGGTCGCCCTGCTGGTACTGGTCGTCGCCATCATTGCCGAGGCCGTCTCCCTGCGCGTGGCCTTCAAGAAGATCAATGTCGAGCGCGGCAGGACCGGCCTGGTCGACTACCTGCACCAGACGAAAAAAGCCGAGCTGGTGGTGGTCTTCCTCGAGGACAGCGCCGCCCTCATCGGCCTGGGCATCGCCCTGACCGCCCTGTTGATCGAATACTTCACCGGCATCCTGTTCTTCGACGGCCTGGCCTCGGTGCTCATCGGCGTTCTGCTGGCCGTTACGGCGCTGCTGATGGGCTACGAGACCAAGTCGCTGATCATCGGCGAGGGCGCCGACCCGGAGCTGCTGCGCCGCATCCGCCTGCTGCTGCTGAAGGAGGAGAGCATCCGCCGCGTGATCCACATCCGTTCCCTGCACCTGGGCGCCGACGACATCCTGCTGGCCGTCAAGGCCGAGTTCGACCCGCAGCTCAGCACCCGGCAGGTATGCAGCCTGATCAACGGCATCGAGGCCGACCTGCGCGGGCTGTACCCCCAGGTCACCAAGATCTTCATCGAGCCCGATATGTATCGCAAAGGCTGAATCTTCCTCATCTCCGCGGCCGGTTGCCGGCTGCGCGCGCGGGCAGCGCGGCCCTGGCCGTCATGGGCGTGGTACCGGGCCCCGGGCGATGACGCGATCCCTGGTCCTGTTCAGGCCTAGCCCTTGCGCGTCATGCCCTTGGCCATCCACTTGCGGGCCAGGACCAGGGCAATGGGCGAGACCATGGCGATGAAGGCGTACATCAGCCACATGGCTCCGGTGTTCATCGGCAAACCCAGCCCGGGCTTGGGGCAGTAGCGGGCGATGACGTATCCCGAGTACAGGGAGGTGAGCATCTTGGTCAGGAACCAGGGGAACTGGCCGATGCCCATGTACAGCCCGGTCTTGCCCTCGGGGGCGATCTCGGCCACCCATTGCAGGAAGCGCGGCTGCCACATGGCCTCGCCCACCGACATCACGAGGATATACAGGAGAAAGAGGTAGACGTTCGGGCCGAGGGCCAGCAGGAAGGTGGGCAGGGCCATGACGAAGGTGCCGGCGATCATCATCTTGTAGACGTTGCTGCGCGCCGTCAGGGCGGCGATCAGCGGCGAGAGGATGAAGATCAGGACCGGATTGAGGTTGGAAAAGACCTCGAAATAGCGGCTGACGCCGGTGCCGGCGAAGGCGCGGTCGAGGTAGTAGGGGATGGTCAGCCAGTTGTGGGCGAAGAGGGTCTGCACCGGGATGAGAATGAAGATGAAGAAGACGAAGCGGCTGTCGCGGAAGGGATGGTCGGGTCGGCGGCGCAGGAACTCCCAGCCGGCGCCCAGTACGCTCAATCCCAGTAGCGCGAATACCAGTGGCCAGGGCAGGCTCAGGCGGCCGACGCGATTGAGGATGGCCACACCCAACCCCATGGCGGCGAAGGAGAGAAGAAGATAGAACAGGCCCATCGGGACGCGCGCTTCAACCTTCTTTCCCGCGGCCGCCGCCTTGGCATCGGCGGCCTGGTTCTGCTCAGCGGTATTCATGGCGCGGGTCTCGCGGGCGACGCGCGCCACGGCTTGCGCATCCACCTTGCGGGTGATCAGCAGCAGGGTCAGCAGCATGCTGAAGAGCAGGATGGCGGCATAGGTCCAGTACACCGCGACCAGCCCGTTGGGCGGGAAATCGGATTCGAAGGCGCGCCGGGTGCCCGACGAGATGAAACCCGAAAGGAACGCCCCCAGGTTCATCAGGCCGTAGATCACCGCGTAGCCTATGGCGGCCGTCTGCGGGTTGGTGTAGCGCTTGACGCCGGCATAGGCCGCCGGCATGTACAGCCCATAGGCGGTGACGATCAGCAGCAGGCCGGCGACCATGACGAAGAACATGGGCGAGCCCATGCCGCGGCCCAGGGCCAGCATGCCGGAGAGGGCGATCAGGACATAGCCCAGCATCATCACTCCCAGGGACAGGGCCAGGGAGACGCGCACGCCGATCCTGTCGGAAACCCCGCCGAAGAGGAGCATGGCGAACGTGATGCCCCCGGTGACGCCGCCCAGGACCCAGCCCGACTGGACATCGCTCAGGAGGATGTTCTCGGAACAGTACTTGCCCAGGACGGTCAGGAGGCCGAAATAGACGAGCCCCTCGAACACGTAGGGGATATTGACCCCCCACAGCGCCCGCGGCGCCTTCAGGAAGGCGGCGAAGGTCTGTCCGAGCTCGCGCAGGGTGTTCTTGAAGGCTGCCGCCAGGCCGGCGGGTGCATGGTCGCTCATGGGCTTATTCTCCCTTGTTCTTGAGGATGTGCAGGTAGAGGACGATGCCGGCCCCGCCCAGCACCTGCAGGACGATCATCAGGGCATGGGGCAGGGGCTCGACGGGGAAAGGGCGCAGGACGCCGGCGACCAGGATGGAGGCCAGCAGGGCGGCGGCGGCGTAGGCCGTCTTGAGCCGGTTCATTTCCCGGCGGCCGAAGACGATCAGGGCGCACCAGGCCAGGGCGGTGAAGAACACCAGGCAGGCGCTGGTCATTCCCGCGGCGGCCGCGGCCGGCCGGTAGAGCAGCAGGTACAAGCCCAGCGTCAGCAGGGCGAACAGCACGGGAAAGGCCCACAGCGGAATTTTTTTCATGCAGGCCTTATGATAAGAAATCGCGGCGCCGAAGTCAACGCCCGGCGCGGAAATCCATGCCCGCCGGCTGTTTTTTCCCTTCGCCGCCCGCCCCGGGCCATGTTTACTTTTCGCTTGCATTCGCCTATAATCCCCCGCGGAGGCCATCGTGGAAACTTTGAACGTTCTGGGCAAATTCAACGGCAAGCGGCTGGACAACTTCCCGGCACTGCAGCACAACAACCTCTTCAAGCGCATCCGGGAAAACTTCCACTTCGAGCTGTTCCTCAAGGGCGGCCACATGCTGTTCTCGCCTTTCTACCTCACGTTGCGCGGCGAGGCCTTCCCGGAGCTGACCGGCTTCATCGCCCAGAATGAGGAATTCCTCGACAGCCTGAAGGACTTCATCATCAACACCCTTTTCGTCTACAGCGCCGTGGTCGAGGAGAACGCCAACTACCTGGTCAACGAGCAGGACGTCCTCATCGGCCGCCTGCGCTACCACGATCACTCCCGCTTCGAAGTCAAGTTCTATTCCCACTACCAGGACGAGCTGCAGAGCGCCTACAACGACAAGATCTACCTGGGGCGCATCTTCATCGACCTGAAAAAATTCGAGAAGGAGCACCTCGGGCTCCACGAATACTTCAATTCCATCCTGGAACAGAACGCCAAGATCCAGGAAAGGGCCATCCACAAGCTGCGCTATTACGACGACTACAAGAAGCCCTACCTGGACGAGATCGACTACCTGGCCAGGGAGGTCCACGGCGAAGCCGTGGAGCGCATCAAGCTGCTGCCCAAGGGCGACCTGAGGAGCGCCCCCACCGTCACCCTCATCGAGAGCATCGACAACCTGCTGCACCTGCAGAACCTGATGGTCGAACTGCGCGATTTCACCCTGGAATTCGAGAGCAAGCTGCGCCTGGGCGAGGAGACCAACTACGTCAAGTACCTGTTCAAGTTCTCCAAGGACCTGATCAACGACATCAAGTACCTGAGCAAGCTGTACTACCTGATCAGCAACAAGGTCTCGAAGTACTCGATCGTCTGATGCTCAAGTCCTCGCGCTGGATCAGGGAGCAGGCCGAACAGCACCGCCTGCTGGAACCGTTCATCGCCGCCTCGGTGCGCGCCGGCGTCATCTCCTACGGGCTGGGCCCCTACGGCTACGACCTGCGCCTGGACCGGACCTACCGCCTGCCGGCAACCGGCCTGGAGCCCCTGGACCCGCACCGCGTCAGCGAAACCGACTTCGAGACCCGCAGCGGGGACGCCATCCTCATCCCCCCCGGCCACTTCATCCTGGGCCGCAGCCTGGAATACTTCCGCATGCCGAAAATGGTCCTGGGGCTGGTCTTCGGCAAGTCCACATATGCCCGCTGCGGGGTGCTGGTCAATGTAACCCCCCTGGAGCCTGAGTGGACGGGGTTCCTGACCATCTCCATCGCCAACTGCGGCAGCCGCCCCGCCGTGATCCACGCCGGCCAGGGCATCGCCCAGGTGATCTTCGTGGAAAGCGCCGACCTGCCCCTGATGTCCTACAAGGACCTCGACGGCAAGTACAACGCCCAGGAGGAGATCACCGTGGCCAGGATACAAAAATAGCCGGGGGCTCAGTCGCCCAGGTAGCCCAGGGATTTCAGTTCCCGCTTCAGGTTCTCGTCGATCTCCTGCTGCCGGCCGGGCAGCCGGCGCAACTGCCGCAAATACGCCGCCAGGCGCTCGTGAAAGCGCTTCAGCTCCGGCGAGCGGCCGGCCGCCAGGTTCACGGTCTGCCGGAGGTCGCGGCGCTCATAGAACTCGTACACCGGCAGGGCGCGCGGCTGGGGATCAAAGATCGCCAGCGCTTCCCTGTCGATGACGTTGTAGATGAAATGGAAGCGGTCATCGACGAACGAGACCTTGGTCGGGATCTCCTTGATGATCGGCGAAACGGGCAGGGAGACGGGCAGGACCCGGGACCCGCGGTCGGGCGCGTCCGGGAAACGGGCCGGGTCGACCCGCAGCCCGCTCCCCTGCAGCAGCAGGCGCGGGACGTCCGCGATGGAGGTCAGGGAGTCATCGCTCCCGCGCTGCCGGCTTGCCGGGTACTTGATCAGCAGCGGGATGCGGATCAGCTCGTTGTAGAGGCTGTGCCCGTGCTCCCAGCTGCCGTGGTCGTAAAACTCCTCGCCGTGGTCGCTGGCGACCGCGATCGTGGCCCGTTCGTACGCTCCTTTCTCCCGCAGGAAGGCGACGACCCCGCCGACCAGTGCCTGGTCGGCATAATAGATGGAAGTGTCGTAGGTGTCGATCAGCGCCTGCAGCTCGTCGGCGGCGACCGGCTTGAACCAGGCGCTGCGCTTGCGCGTCAGGAAGTTCACCGGCCCGATCAGGTTGAAGCGCAGCCCGGGGTTCACGGCGCCCTTGAATTTGCCGGGGAACTTGTACGGCGCATGGGCCTGGTAGGTATGCAGGAAGACGAACAGGTCCTCGCCCCAGTGGGCTTCGGCGAAGCTGCGGAAGTGCTTCAGCACCCGCTCGGATGAATCCTTCAGAAAGACCCCGCCCGGCTTGTTCGAGTAGACCTGGAAGCCGCGGTGGAAGCCGAAGCGGTCGTCCACGAACCCGCCGCCGGTGAAGGCGGCCGTGGCGAAGCCCAGCTGCTGGAAGGTCTCGGCCAGCAGGGGAACGTCCTCGCGGATCCGGTCCTGGGGGCCGAGCACGCCGTGGCCCAGCAGGTCGCGGCCGCTGAACAGCGAGGCGTGGGCCGGCAGCGTCCAGCTGGTGGTGGAATAGGCGTTGCCGAAGACGCGGGCATCCCGGGCCAGCGCCTCCAGCGCCGGCGTCGTGCGCCGCGGATAGCCGTACAATGAGGTGTGGTCCGCGCGCACGGAATCCAGGACGATCACCACGAACACCCGCGGCTCGCGCTTGCGGCCGACAAGCTGGGGGTTGATCCAGGCGCCGATGCCCTGCCCGCGGGTTTCCAGGACGATGTCGAGGTCGCGCCCCGAGCCGTCCAGGGGGATCTCGGCGCTGAAAAACTGCTCGTGGGTGAATTTTTTCCTGAAGACCTGTTTTTCCCTGCCGCCGCTGGCGAAATAAACGCTGTAGGAGAGGTGCGACCCCTTCGGGTTGAACAGGGTGAAGGTGAATCGCCGCTCGCCGCGGCTGGGGATCCGGCAGCGCCCGCGCATGTCGTCCACGAAAAAAAGCGCCTGGCGGGAAACCCCGTTCGCCTTGACGCGCCCCGTCCATTTTGCCGCCGGCAGCAAGGTGTTGATGCGCTCGGTCCGGAACACCCGGCCCAGCTCGGAATCCCTGTCCCGCAGCAGCTCGTCGAAGCGCGCTTCATTGGCAGCGGTGGTCGCGAACGCCATGCCGGCCGCGACCAGGCCGCGGGGAGAGGCGTCGCCCGCTCGGCAGCCGCCGGCGGCCAGCAGCGCCGCCAGCAGCGCCGTGAACAGGAATAACTTCGCCTGTTGCCCTTTTTTCATCGACCGACCCGCTTTCTCATCATCGGCAATTATAGCACAGAACCGCCCCGGCCTACAGGAACGGCGGCGCTGAGCCCGGCCGCGCCGCCGGTTTTTTCCGGTTGGCGGAGCGGTCCGGTTTACTTGGCCCCGGCCTTCGCTTATAATCGCGGGCATGAAGCCCGGCCGCGAACATGTGAAGCATGGCCCGTTCATCAAGCCCTGCCCCTGCTCCCCCGGAGCGGTCTCCTGCGGCTATTTCAATATCCACCTGCAGAGCGGCTGCCCCTACGACTGCTCCTACTGCATCCTGCAGGCCTACCTGGAGGACAAGGACCAGGCCGTTTTCTACCCGAACTGGCCCGACCTGCGCGAGGAGCTCGCCGCCTTCCTTGCCGGCCACCCGCGGGCGCGCCTGGGCACGGGAGAGCTGAGCGATTCCCTGGCCTATGAGGCCGCCTTCCCCAGCGCCGCGCGCATCGTCGGGCTGTTCCGCGACTTTCCGGCGGCGGTCTTCGAGTTCAAGACCAAGTCGGACGCCATCGGCTCGCTGCTGGAGATCCCGGCGCCGCCGCCCAACATCGTCGTCTCCTGGTCGCTGAACCCGTCCGCCCTGGCCCGCGGCGAAGAGCATCGCGCCCCCTCCCTGTCCCGGCGCCTGCGGGCGCTGGCCGCCGTCCAGGCGAAGGGCTACAAGGTCGGCATCCACCTCGACCCGCTGGTCCTGTTCCCCGGCTGGCCGGAACACTATCGCCGCCTCATCGGCGCCATGGCCCGCGTGGTCCGCCCCGGGCGCGTCGCCTGGTGGAGCCTGGGGGCCCTGCGCTTTCCCCCGGAACTGAAGCCGCACATCTTGCGTCGGCCCGGGTCCCGGCTGTTCTGGGGCGAGCTGCTCGAGGGCGCCGACAAAAAATACCGCTATTTCACGCCGCTGCGACTGGAACTGTTCCGCTTCGTCAGGGACGAGATCCGCTCCCGCCTGTCACGGGAAATCCCGCTCTACCTTTGCATGGAGGACGCCGCCACCTGGGAGGAGGTCTTCCCGGAGGCGAAGGCCGGGGAAAGCGCGATCAACCGCCGCTTGCATCGGGCGGCGCTGGCGCCAGGCGCCGGGACAAGATGAGGATCGGCTATCCCTGCCTCAACCGCTCGCTCGGCTGCACGCCCAGCCGCACCTTTCGCCTGGCGTCCTATTCGCCCGGGCGCCTCGTTGAGACGGTGCGCCTGAACCTCGATTGCCTGGGCCGGGTCCTGGAATACAACCGCGCCCACGGGCTGCTTTTTTTCCGCATCACATCGGACCTGGTCCCCTTCGCCTCGCACCCGGTCTGCGCCTTCCCCTGGCACGAGGAGTTCGCCCCGCGCTTCGCCGAGCTGGGGAACGTCATCCGCTCCGGGGCGATGCGCATCTCCATGCACCCCGACCAGTTCACCCTGATCAACTCCCCCGACGAGGATATCTTCCGCCGCAGCGCCGCCGAGCTGGCCTACCATGCCCGCGTCCTCGACCTGCTGGAGCTGGACGGCACGGCCCGTATCCAGGTCCACGCCGGCGGCGTCTACAACGACAAGCCGGCCGCCATCGACCGCTTCTGCCGGCGCTTCGAGCGCCTCGGGGAAGCGGTGCGCCGGCGCCTGACGGTGGAAAATGACGACCGCCTGTACACCGTCGCCGACTGCCTGCAGATCAGCCGACGCACCGGCGTTCCCGTCCTTTTCGACTCCTTCCATCACCAGCTGCACAACCGCGGCGAGGAAGCGGCCCAGGCCCTGGGCCAGGCGGCGGCCACCTGGAAAAAGGGCGACGGCCCGCCCATGATCGACTACAGCTCGCAGAAGAAAGGCGAGCGCGCGGGCCGCCATGCCGAAAGCATCGACCTGAAGGATTTCGCCCGTTTTATCGCCGCCGCCGGCGCTCTCGATTTCGACATCATGCTCGAGATCAAGGACAAGGAGAAGAGCGCCTTGCGCGCCCGCCGTCAACTGGTTAGAATGAAGCGCATCCCGGGATCGTAACCGACGATCCCGGGCAGGGAGGAAATCATGTTCCATGTCGTTTCCTTGGCCGCGCTGGTTATTTTCCTGTATATGTCGGCGGTCTTCCTGGTGGCCCTGGTCCGCAGGAACAACGGCGTCGTCGATATCGCCTGGGGCATGGGCTTCATCCTGGTCAGCGCCCTGACCTTCCTGAATTCCGGCCACGGCCGGGCCAGGGGGTGGCTGGCCCTGGCGCTGATCCTGACCTGGGGCGGCCGCCTGGCGCTGCATATTCACAAGCGCAACCGCGGCAAGGAGGAGGATTTCCGCTATGCCGCCTGGCGCCGCGCCTGGGGGAAATTTTTCGTTCTCCGGAGTTTTTTTCAGATATTCATGCTGCAGGGCCTGCTCATGCTGCTGGTCGCCACGCCGCTGCTGCTGATGGTCGGTCAGGAGCAGCCGCCCCTGAACATTTTGGACGGGCTGGGCGCATGCCTCTGGCTGACCGGTTTTTTATTCGAGACCATTGGCGACCGCCAGCTGGCTGCATTCATGCGCAACCCGGCCAACCGCGGCAAGCTCATGACCGGCGGCCTGTGGAGCTATACGCGCCACCCCAACTATTTCGGCGAAGCCGCCCTGTGGTGGGGCGTCGGCGTAATTGCCCTCTCCGCTCCCCATGGCTGGCTCGGCCTGATCGGGCCGGCGCTCATCACTTTTCTTTTGCTCTTCGTCTCCGGCGTTCCCATGCTCGAGAGGAAATACTCCGGCCGCCCCGACTGGGAGGAGTACAAGCGGCGCACGTCCAGGTTTTTCCCTTGGTTCCCCAAAAAATAGAAGGACTCGGTGCAGGGTGCAAGGCAACGGCACAGTAGGACCTACGTGACGCGTGACGCGTAACGCGTGACGAGAAAGAGGGGAACTCGGCGTAAAGTTCTGAGCGTAAGAATTAAAGTTAAACTCTTTACTTCCCGTCAACCGTTTACCGTACTCCGCAAACCGATGCCTAATCAAGAATTCATACTCTCAATTACACTATCATTAAAACTTTTTGGGAATTTCATGCATGGGTTTTGTGTTTTTCTTCCGCGTTACGCGTCACGCGTTACGCGTCACGAATGCTTCTTTTAGGCGTGGTTTCTAAGCTTCAGCTCCACTGGGTGCGGGTCCAGGTAATATTGGTCCTTCAAATACGGCTCCTGGAACTTGTCGATGTAGTGCTTCAGCAGGGTGAGCGGAACGATCAGCGGCACCAGGCTCTGGCGGTATTTCTCGATCAGGCCCAGCAACTCCCTTTTCTCGAAGTCGTCGAGCTGTTTCTTGAAATAGCCGAGCATGTGCTGCAGCACGTTGACGTTCTTGCGCACCGTGGCCTTCTGCTTCAGGGCGGTCAGCAGCAGCGCTTCGTACTCGGGCAGGATCCCCGCCAGCGGGCGCGCCCCGGCGCCGGCGACCAACTTTCCCAGTTGCCGGGCCAACTCCGGGCTGTGGGCCATGAGCAGCAGCTTGTGCCGGCGCTGGAAATCGACCAGGCGCCCCGCCGTGGCCCCGCCGGCCAGCAGCTCGCGCCAGCGGCGGTAGACAAAGATGCGCACGATGAAGTTCTCGCGCAGGTCGATGTCCTGCAGGCGGCCTTCCTCTTCCACCGGCAGCAGCGGCAGGCGCTTCATCAGCGCCCGGGCAAAAATGCCCACCCCTTTCTTCTCGGCCATGCCCTTGTCGTTGTAGACCTTGACCCGCTCCATGCCGCTGGAGGGCGATTGGCTCTTGAAGATGAAGCCGCACAGGCTCTCTTTCTCAAGCTGCGGAAGTTTTTTTTCGATCCAGCGCTCCATCTGCGGCGTGGCGTCGACCCCGGTCTGGCGGGTAATGAGCCGCGGTTTCTCCGGGTCGCCGACCAGGCGGAAGGCCTCGCGCGGCACCGGGAACCCCGACTCCACCTCCGGGCAGACCGGCACAAAGTCAACGAATTGGCCCAGGGTGTTGACCAGGAAAGGGTCGAACTTGTGGCCGCCGTCGTAACGCACCTTGTTCCCCAGCAGGCAGGAGCTGACGCCCAGCTTGATCTTTTCTTCCATGTTTCCTCCGCACCGGGCCGGCGGCGGCTCAGTCGTCCGCCAGGGCGAACAGGCAGAACGTTCCCGGCCCCGCGTGGGCGCCGAGGACGGCCGCGCCGACCGCCTGGTAGATGGACGAGATGCGCAGCGGCGATTTGGCCAGCTCGTCCTCCAGCAGCAGGGCCGCCTGCGGGTTGTCGGTATAGACGACCCCCAGGGAATAAGACCTGGCCAGGTCGAGCTTCTTCAGGAAGCGGCGCACGACCTTCCGCTCCTTGCGGCGCGTGCTGAGCAGCGCCCCCTTCCTGACCAGCTTCCCCTTCTCGAAGGCCACCAGGGGCCGGATGCCGAGCAGGCGGGTGACGGTCCCGGCCGCCGGCGGCAGGCGGCCGCCGCGCACGGCGTATTCCAGCGACTCGACATAGCCCAGGGAAATCACCCCCTGGCGCCGGCTCTCGATCCCCGCCGCAGCCTGTTCCATGCCCAGGCCCTGCTCCAGGAGCCGCAGGGCCCGGCAGAAGAGCAGGCCGCTGCCAGCCGAGACATTGAGCGTGTCGACGACGCGCACCCTGGCCTGGTCGGCCGCGGGCAGCTGGCGCACGGCCGCCAGCGCGTTCCGGTACGAGCCGCTCAGGAGCGAGGAGAGGCTGAAGAAGAGCACCTGCCGCTTGCGGGCCAGGGCCGCCGTGAAGGCGTCCTTGAAATCCTGCGGCGCCGGCTGAGAGGTTTTGACCACCAAATCCTTCTCGGCCCGCATGCGCCGGTACAGGTCCTCCTTGGCGATCTCGATCCGGTCGCGGAAATAGCGGTCATTGAGCAGGATCTGCAGGGGCACGACACCGACGGCCATGGCCTTTTCCGTCCCCGCCGGTATGTCGACGGCCGAATCGGCGAGCAGGGCGATGTCGAGCTCCGGCAGGCCTGCCGGGACCGGGCGCAGGGAATCGACCTTGCGCGAGAGGATCTCGCCGTAGCGGGCGATCTCCGCCTGGGCGCCCTCCGGGTCGTCGGTATGCAGGTGCAGGTGGAACAGGTCGGCGTCGCCGGCGATGAGCAGCGAGTCCCCCCGCCCCTTCAGCAGCTCCTTGAAGAATTCGCGCTCCCGGCGCGGGCGCACCACCCATTCGGCGCAGTACGCCAGCTCGGACGCGTCCACCGCCCGGGGCGACTGCTCGTAGGCGGAGCTGTCGGAGCCATCCTCGCCGCCGTCCCGACCGCTCACCGCCGCGGCCATGCCCTTGAAGAACAGGAAAAAACCCAGGCCGCCGGCGTCGACCACGCGCGCCTTCCTCATCTGCGGCAGGATGTCGCGCGTCTTTTCCAGGATCTCCTTGGCCTTGATGATCACTTTCTCGAAGATCACCTGATAGCGTTCGCCGCACAGGGCCAGGCGCTTGAATTCCTCGGCGCTATGGCGCAGCACGGTGAGGATCGTCCCCTCGCGGGGATCGGCCACGGCGGCATAGGTCTCGCGCACCGCCTTTTCCATGGCCAGGCTGAAATCGGCCGGCCCGATCGTCGCCAGCCCCTTCATGCCCTGGGCGAAGGAGAAGAAGAACTGCGAGAAAATGACCCCGGAATTGCCCTTGGCCGAGAGCAGCATCTCCTGGGCCAGGCGGGCGGCCAGGTCGTCCAGGCGCGGCTCGCCGATGGCGTCGATGCGGTCGTAGACCGGCCGCAGCGTGTGGACCAGGTTGTCTCCCGTGTCACCATCGGCGACGGGAAAAACGTTGATGCGGTTCAGCAGGTCGCGGTCCTGGAAGAGGTGCTCCATTCCGCGCTTGATGATCTCCCTGAACTTGGCGGCGTCGATCTCCTTCATGCCCGCTCCTCGAGCGCGCCCATGTCGGCCCAGTTCACCCCTTTTTTCAGGCTCACGCGCAGGGGCACGTCCAGCGGCGCGGCGCCCTCCATCTCACGGCGCACCAGGTCGGCCAGGGCCTGTTCCTCGCCGGGCGGGAACTCGAACACCAGCTCGTCGTGGACCTGCAGCAGCAGGCGGCTCTGCAGCGGGCGCAGGCGCTCATGGATGCGGATCATCGCCATCTTGATGATATCGGCGGCGCTGCCCTGGATGATGGTGTTGATGGCCATGCGGTTGCCGTTCTCCTTGACGTTGCGGTTGGAGCTCTGTACCTCGGGAATGGGGCGGAAGCGGCCGGACAGGGTGCGCACTTCGGGCTCCTTCACGGCGCCGGCGATCACGCCGTCCATGAAGCGCTTCACGCCGCTGTAGGTCTCGAAGTAGCGTTCGATGAAGTCCTTGGCCTCGGCGAAGCTGACCCCCAGCTCCTTGGCCAGGGAAAAGGCGCCGCTGCCGTAAATGATGGAGAAGTTGATGATCTTGGCCCGCCGGCGCAGTTCCTGGCGCTGGGCGAAGAGGTCGGCGCCGAACACCAGGTCGGCGGTGCGCTGATGGATGTCCGCCCCTTCGGCGAACGCCCGCTTCAGGGTCTCGTCACCGGAAAAATGGGCCATGACCCGCAGCTCGATCTGCGAGTAGTCGGCCGACAGCAGCAGCCGGCCCGGGGCGGCGACAAAGGCCCGGCGCAGGTTGAGCCCGGCAACGTCCCCGACCGGGATGTTCTGCAGGTTGGGGTTGGAGGAGGACAGGCGGCCGGTGGCCGTGACCGTCTGGTTGAACTGGGTATGGACGCGGTCCTGCCCGTCCAGGTTCTCCAGCAGCCCCTGCACGTAGGTGGCATGGAGCTTCTTGAAGGTGCGGTGAGCGACGATCCTCTCCACGACGGGGAAGCCCTTCAGCTCGCTCAGCACCTCGCTGTCGGTCGACTGCGCCCCGGTCTTGCGCGTTTTCTTGCTCTGCGGCAGACCCATCTTTTCGAAGAGCAGCTCGGCCAGCTGCTGGGGGGAGTTCAGGTTGAAGTCATAGCCTGCCAGCTCGCGGGCCTCCTTCTCGGCGACAGCGATCTGGCCGCGCAGGCGCTCGTCGGCGGCCTGCAGGAAAGCGCGGTCGACGCCGATGCCGTGCCATTCCATGTCCAGCAGCACCCCTGACAGCGGCACCTCGATGTCGCGGTAGAGGGCGAGGAGCTGCTTCTCCCGCAGCTGCGGCAGCAGCTTCTCCACCAGCCGACCGGAGCAGTCGGCGTCGGCCCAGCAGTAGCCGCCGACCTTCTCCACCGCCACCTCGGCGATGGGCACCTGGCTGCGGCCCTTGCCGACGAGCTCCTCGAAGGTGACCTGGCGCACGCCCAGGAATTCGGCGCTCAGCTCCTTCAGCTGGTGCGAGCGGCGGTTGGGGAACAGCAGGTAGGACATGATCATGGTGTCGTGCTCGACGCCGGCGACGGTCATGCCCAGCTGCCGCAGGTGCAGCATGTCGAATTTCAGGTTGTGCCCGGTCTTCTTGATCCCCGGGTCGGCGAAGACGCCGGCCAGTTCCTTCTTGAAATCGGCGCAGGTCAGCGAAAAGCGGCCCGCCTGGGCCGGCGGCACCAGGAAAGGCAGGTAGTAGGCCTCGCCGGCGACGGCCAGGGCCACCCCGACGATGTCGGCCTTGTGGAACTCGAGGGCCGTGGTCTCGATATCCCAGGCGAAGCTCCCTGCCGCCCGTGCTTTTTTGGCAAGCGCCGGCAGCTCGCCGGTCTTCTCGACCAGGCGCACCGGGTTGGCTTCCTCCCCGGCGGCAGCTGCGGGCGCGGCGGCGCTCATTTTTTTCAGCAGGCTGTCGAACTGCAGGCGGCGGTAGAGATCCAGCAGGCGTTCGTCACAGCGGGGGGTGAAGGGCGGCAGTTCGAGCTCGAGGTCCACTTTGGGGATGCGGGCCAGGTCCAGCAGCTGGCGCCAGGGCTCGAGCTGGTGGCGGTGGGCGGCGATCTTTTCCCTGAGCTTGCCGTCGACCCGGTCCAGGTCGCGCAGCATGGCGTCCAGGCTGCCGAATTTTTCGATCAGCCGGGTGGCGGTCTTGTCGCCGACACCGGGGATGCCGGGGATGTTGTCCGACGCGTCGCCGGCCAGCGCCAGGTAGTCGACGATCTGCTCGGGAAACACCCCGAAGAACTCCTTGACCTCGGGGCGGCCCAATTTTTTCTTGAGCTTGGGGTGGTAGACGAAGACGCGCTCGCCTACCAACTGGAACAGGTCCTTGTCGGCGGAGAATATCAGCACCTCGGCGCCGGCGTCGGCATAGCGCCGGGCCAGCAGCGCGATGATGTCGTCCCCTTCCAGCCCGGGCTGCGCCAGGGAATGGATGCCGCGGTGGGCCAGGTATTCGCGCACGGCGGGCAGCTGCTGCAGCAGCTCCTCGGGCGGGAGCAGGCGCTTGGCCTTGTACTCGGGATAAAGCTCGCGGCGGAACGTCTTTTCCTTGCTGTCGAAGGCCACGGCCAGGCGCGCGGGGCGCAATTCCTTGATCAGGCTCTCCATGCGGCTGATGAATCCGTAGACGGCGCCGGTGGGCTCGTTCTGCAGGGTGCGCATGGCCTGGTGGGAGTAAAAGGAGCTGAACACCAGGTACATGCCGTCGATGAGCAGGACGCTTTCGGGCATGGATCAGGGGTTTTCGTTGTTCAGGTATTCCAGGACCATCTCATCCAGGGTCTGGTCCTCGATGTCCTGGGTGTCCATGGACATCAGATGCGAGAACCGCCCCTCCTTCAGCTCGGAGATGACCTGGTCATGCTGGGTCTTCATCAGGCTCTTGACCTTCTTGATCTTGTCGCTCGACTCCAGCAGGTGGGCGTAGGAAATGCGCCGCGAGAGCAGGATCTCGCCATGGAGGTAGACCAGGGTCTCGATCAGGGGATTGCCCTGCCCCTTGTCCTCGGTCTGGATGTGGAACACTTCCTGGCGGTACTTGATATCGGTGTTGTAGCCCACGATCATGTCCCCATCATAAATAAATCAGAGTCAACTGTCAAGAAAACAGGACGAACCGCCGTGAAAAGTGAAAGGTGAAAAGTGAAATGGGGCCGCAATGAAAAACCAGAAAGGGACCCGGTGGATTCTTCGTTCTTCTCTCTTCACTCTTCACTTTTCACCTTTCACTTTTTACTTTTCAGTTTTTACTTTTCACTGCTTTTGCTTTACAATCCGCCCATGCCCAATTCACGCTGGCGAGCTTTTCTGGCCCGCACGCGCTTCGAGGCGCGGATCTGGCAGGCCGTGCGTTCCGGGCCGCCGTTCCGCTCGCGGCTGGACCGCATCATCATCGACCTGACCCACGAGTGCGACCTGGCCTGTCTCGACTGCAACCGCTCCTGCGGCGCCAACCAGGCTCCGGCGGCAGAGCGCATCGCCCTGGAGCAGGTGCGCCGCTTCGTCGCCGAGAGCCTGGAGGCCGGCAAGCGCTGGCGCCGCATCATGCTCGAGGGCGGCGAGCCGACCCTGCACCCGCAGCTGGAGGAGATCATCGACGAGCTCCTGCGCTACCGCCGGAGCGCTCATGCGCATTGCGAGATCGAGCTTTGCTCCAATGGCCACGGCCCGCAAGCGGCCAAGGCGCTGCGGCGCCTGCCGCGCGGCGTGCGGGTGAAGAATTCCGCCAAGAGCACCGGCCCGGCGCAGGGGCATTTCGCTTTCAACGTCGCCCCGTGCGACCTGGCCGAATTCGCCGGGGCGGACTACTCCCAGGGCTGCTACATCCACCGCATCTTCGGCCTGGGGTTGACGCGCAGCGGCTACTACCCGCATCCCGTCTGCGCCGGGATCGACCGCGTCTTCGGCTTTGACATCGGCATGAAGCGCCTTCCCGCCAGCGCCGGGGAAATGGCCGCGCAAATGCGCCGGCTATGCCCGCTTTGCGGCCATTTCCGCGAATTCCGCAGCGCTGGCGACCGGTGGCCGCGCTTCGAAGGGCGCGGCGGCAGCGGCGCCTTCCCGCCGGGGAGCCGATCCCCCAGCTGGAAAAAAGCCTACCGCTCCTTCCATGAAGAACGCCCCGTTCTCAGCCTCTACTGAAATGGGCTCGCGCGTGCTGGCCATCGCCCTCGACGCCGCCGACTGGGAGCGCATCCAGGCGTGGGCCGCGCGCGGGCTGTTGCCCAACCTCAAGGCGCTCGCGGAGCGGGGATCGTACTGCGCCCTGGAGAATTATCCCCTCTATCGCAATGAAAGCCCCTGGGTCAGCATGCTGACCGGCTGCCTGCCCGGCAGGACCGGGTACTGGACCCCGCTGAACTACCGCCCCCGCGGCTACCGCGTCGGCGCCGGCGGCGCCTATTCATTCGCCCCGTTCCGGCCATTTTTCGCCCAGGCCCCGGGCCAGCGGGTCACCGTATTCGATTTGCCTCACTGTGGTCGCCTCTTTCCCGAGGTCGCCGGGGTCCAGGTCCTGGGCTGGGGAGCGCATTCGCCCATGAGCGGCGGCCGCTCTTGCCCGGCGGGCCTGTTCGGCCGGCTGCAGCGCCGCTTCGGCTCGCACCCGGCCCGGCGCACGCAGAACCGCGGCTCCTGGTGGGACGGCGAACGGCTGTCGAGGCTGCACGCCGCCCTGCGCGAAGGCATCCGCAGGCGCGGCGCCCTCCTGAAGGCCCTGCGCGCGGAGCATCCGGCCGATCTGAGCCTGCTGGCCTTCAGCGAGCTGCATATCGCCGGCCACCACTTCTGGCATCTCAGCGATCCCGCCCACCCCGCCTTTGGCCGCAACGATCCTGCCCTGCCCGACTATCTCCTGGACGTGTACCAGGCGACCGACCGCGAGCTGGGGCGGCTGCTGGAAGGGCTGGCCGGCGACGAGAATCTTCTTCTGTTCTCCCCGGAGGGCGGGGCCGTGAACTGGTGTGACCTGAACAGCATGGTTTTCCTGCCGGAGCTCCTGTTCCGCTGGGAATTTCCCGGTGGCTCCCTGTTTCATTCTCCTGGCCACGGCAAGGCCGACCCGGGGCCCCCGTCGCGACCGCGCTGCAAGGACTGGCCGCAAGCCCTCTGGCATGACCATTACGCTGACCTGCCTCCCGGCTGGCTTCCGAAGCCGCTCCAGAGGCCGTTCAGGATGCTGGCCGGCCTCCCTGGCTGCCAATTCCCCTTCTTCCTGCTGCGCCGGCTGGGAGCGCTGCAATGGCAGCCGGCCACCTGGTACCGGCCCTGGTGGCCGCGCATGCGTGCTTTCGCCCTGCCCAGCTACGGCGACGGCTGCATCCGCATCAATCTCCGCGGCCGGGAAGCGCATGGCATCGTCGCCCCGTCCGCGGTCGAGCCTCTCTGCCGCGAACTGACGGAGCGCCTGCTGGCCCTGCGCGACCCGCGCAGCGGCCGGCCGCTGGTCCGCGAGGTCGTGCGCACGAACGCGCCGCATTCCGGGATAGCGGCCGGCCGCGAGCCGGACGCCGACATGGTCGTGCTGTGGGAGCGTCAGGCCAACGACATGGCCGAGGACCGGGAAGCGGGGCGCCTGGGGCCGGCTCCGTTCTGGAAATCAGGCAGCCACCGGCCGAACGGCTTCGTCCTCGGCCTGGGACCGGACATCCCGCGCTGGAACGCGGGCCGGCAGGGCCGGGTGGTCGACCTGGCGCCGACCGTGCTGGACCTGCTGGGGGCGCCCCTGCCGGCGCACCTGGACGGCCGGCCGCTGTTCCGGGGAGGCGCATGACCCTCCTGAGCATCATCGTGGTATCCTGGAACGCCCGCGAGCTCCTGCGCTCGTGCCTGGACTCGCTGTACCGCCATCCGACCCGGTCGGGCTTCGAGGTCATCGTGGTGGACAACTCGTCGAGCGACGGCTGCCCGGAGATGGTGCGGCGGGAGTTCCCCGCCGTGCGCCTGCTGGAAAACCCGGCCAATCTCGGCTTTGCCGCTGCCAGCAACCGCGGGGCGGCGGCCGCCCGGGGGCGCTACCTGCTCTTCCTCAACTCGGACACGCTCGTTCACGCCGGCACGATCGACGGCGCGCTGGCGTTCATGGAGCGGCACCCCGGCGCCGGGGTCATGGGCTGCCGGACCCTGAATGCGGATGGCTCGCCGCAAGGGACCGCGCTCGCGTTTCCCTCGCCGCAGCGGATATTCGCCAATGTCTCGGGGTTGAGCGGCGTCCTGCGTGCATTCCGCCTTCGCCGCCATCAACGCCGCCGCCGCAGCGACTACATCCAGGGTTCGTTCCTCGTCATCCGCAAGGACGTTTTCGACCGCTGCCGCGGGTTCGACGAGCGTTTTTTCCTGTACGGCGAGGACGCCGACCTCTGCCTGCGGGTGCGGGAAACCGGCCTGACGATCGAGTACGATCCCGCCGTGTCCATCACCCATCACGGCGGCGGCAGCAGCGGCAAGGCCGCCGGTCGCCTCGCCCATTTCATCCCCGGCTGCCTCACGCTGTACGGCAAGCACCGCGGATCGCTGCGAAAAAAGCGGCTGGCGCTATTCATCCGCTCGGCGCTGGCCGTGCGCCTGCTGGCCGGATGGCTGGCGTCCCCCTCCAACTTCCGCGAGCGGCGGCGGGAAACGAAGGACCTGCTCGGCCTGCTGGCCGCGGCCGGGCATGAGAGCGACCGGTGAACAACGCGAAGCCGGAGAACGTCCGCGCCGCCATCATCCTGGAGACGCGCATCGACGCCCTCGGCATGGACGAGGTCCTGGACCGGGCCGCGGCCATGAGCGCAGGCTCCATCCCCTGCCACATCATCACCGCCAATGTCGATCATGTGGTCGGCAACCACCGCCGGCCGGCCCTGCGCGCGATCTTCGCCAGGGCCGCCCTGACGGTCCCAGACGGCGTACCCCTGCTATGGGCGGCCCGCCTGCTGAAGGCCCCCCTGGCCGGGCGCGTCAACGGCACCGACCTGATGGAGCGGCTGAGCGACCTGGCTGCCCGCAGGGGTTTTGCCATATTCCTGCTGGGCGGCCCCGAGGGCAGCGCCGCGACCGCGGCCCGCCGCCTGCAGGAGCGCTTCCCGGGACTGGACGTCTGCGGCACCTGTGCGCCGACCCTGGGATTCGAAGCGCGCCCGCTGGAGAGCGAAGCCGTCCGCGCCCTTCTCCGCGAAAGGCGGCCGCAGATCCTGTTCGTTTCCCTGGGCTATCCCAAGGGCCTGCGCTGGATCGACGAGAACCAGGCGGCCTGCGGCATCCCGCTGGCCATCGAGGTGGGGGCCAGCTTCCGCTACCTGGCCGGGGAGATGCGGCGGGCGCCGCGCTGGATGCAGCGCCACGGGCTGGAATGGCTCTGGCGGCTGGGCCACGAGCCGCGGCGGCTGGGGAAGCGCTACCTGCTCCGCGACCTGCCTTTCTTCTACTACCTGCTCAGGCAGGGATGGACACGGCGCCCGCCCGGGGGCGAATGAGCGCCGCGCCACGGCCCGGGCGCGAAGCCTCGGGGAGGGGGCTTACGCTCCCTTGACGAAGGCGCGCAGGCGGCGGTAGATGCCGTCGGCATCCAGCCCGCACTGCGCCAGCAGCTCCGGGCGCGAGGCCAGGGGCAGGCAGCCCTCGCCGACGCCCAGGGCGAGGAACTCACGGGCCGGGTCGCCGCTGTCCATGAACTCGGCGTGGACGATGGCGGCGAAGCCGCCGCGCACCGTGCCGTCCTCGACGGTGGCGATGCGCGGGATGCCGGCGGCGAGGGAAAAGATCAGTTCCCGGTCCAGCGGCTTGAGGAAGCGCACATTGACCACGGTCGCCTCGATGCCTTCGGCGGCCAGCCGCTCGGCCGCCTCCAGGGCGCGGTAGGCCAGCGGGCCCACGGCCAGCACCAGGACCTGGTCCCCGTGGCGCAGGACCTCGGACCGGCCCAGGGGCAGCTCATGGAATTCCTTGTCCAGCGGCACGCCCCGCCCCGGCTCCTTGGGATAGCGGATGAAGGCGGGCCGGTCGAGGCGGCTGGCGGTGAATACCATGTGCTGCAGCTCGTTCTCGTCCTTGGGCGCCATGAGCACGATGCCCGGGACGGGCTGCAGCAGGGCGATGTCGTACAGGCCCTGGTGCGTGGGGCCGTCCCCGCCCACCAGCCCGGCGCGGTCGAGTCCGACCACGAGCGGCAGGCGCATCAGCGCAACGTCGTGGATCACCTGGTCGACGGCGCGCTGCAGGAAGGTGGAGTAGACCCCCAGCACGGGCTTAAAGCCGCCCAGGGCCAAGCCGCCGGCAAAATCGAACATGTACTGCTCGGCGATGCCCACGTCGAAGAAGTTCTCCGGGAAATCCTTCTGCACCGCGTCCAGGCCGGTGCCCTCGGGCATGGCCGCCGTCAGCGCCACGATGCGCCGGTCCATCTCGACCAGCCGCCGCACGCTGTCGCCGAAGACCTGCGAGTACGAAGGGGTTTTTTCCCGGCCGATGAACTTGCCGTTCTCGATATTGAAAGGGGAGGAGGAATGGAAGGAACTGGGGTCCTGCGAAGCCGGCACGTAGCCCTCGCCCTTGCGCGTCACCACGTGCAGCAGCACGGGGAAATCGTACTTCTTGGCCGCCGCGAACTCCTTCAGCATCTCGCGGAAGTCGTGGCCGTTGACCGGCCCGATGTACTTGATGCCCAGCTCGTCGAAAAGGGATCCCGGGACCATCATGGTGCGCATCAGCACCTCGACCTTCTTGGCCAGGTCGCGCAGGGTCATGCCCACCCCGGGGATGGCCTTGAGAACGTTCTGGATCACCTCTTTCATGCGGATGTAGGGCCGCCCGGAGACCAGGTAGTTCAGGTGCCGCGAGATGCCGCCGACGTTGGGCGAGATCGACATCTTGTTGTCGTTGAGCACGATGATCAGCCGCTGCTTGACCTGGCCGATGTGGTTCAGCGCTTCCAGGGCCACGCCCCCGGTCAGCGCCCCGTCGCCGATGACGGCGACGATGTGGTGCCCTTCACCCAGGCGGTCGCGGGCGATGGCCAGCCCCGAGGCGAAGCCCAGCGAAGTGGAGGCGTGGCCGGTGTTCAGCACGTCGTATTCGCTCTCGTCGCGGTCGGGGAAGCCGAGCAGCCCGCCTTTCTTGCGAATGGAGAAGATGCGCTCGCGGCGGCCGGTGATGATCTTGTGGGTGTAGCTCTGGTGGCCGATGTCCCAGATGATCTTGTCGCGCGGGGCGTCGAACACCCGGTGCAGGGCCAGGGTCAGGTCGACGGCCCCCAGGTTGGACGACAGGTGGCCGCCGTTTTGAGCCACCACCTGCACCAGCAGCTCGCGGATCTCGTCCGAGAGCTGCGCCAGCTCGTCCAGGCTGAGCTTCTTTACGTCCTGCGGGGAGGAGATCGTTTCCAGCAGCGCCATCATTGACTCCGGTAGAGCATGCTCTTCATCAGGAACAGGAACGGTGGAAAGCCGATGCCGAGCTGGCCGACCAGCCCCACAGCTTCGCGGTACAGTTCGTCGATGCGGGCGCGCACCGCCTCCAGGCCGAAATAGAGGACGGCATTGGGGCTCTGGTTGCCGCCGTCCTTGCGCAGCTTCTTCCCCGCCTCCTTTTCATCGCCGGTGACGTCGAGCAGGTCATCGGCCAGCTGGAAGCCCGTGCCCAGGGCGATGCCGGCCCGCTCCAGAAGCAGGCGTCGGCCGGGATCGCAGCCGGCGACGATGTCCGCGGCCAGCAGCGATCCCTTGATCAGCTCCGCGGTCTTCAGGCGGTGGATCTCGGCGATGCGGGCGGCGTCGCCGCGGAATTCCAGGTCCAGCGCCTGTCCCTGCGCCATGCCCTCCTTGCCGATGCAGCGGGTAAGGAGGCCCATGATCTCCACCACCTGGGCGGCCGGCAGCGGCGCGGCGGCGATCTTCTCGAAGGCGAAGGTCAGCAGAGTGTCCCCGGCCAGCAGCGCGATGGCCTCGTTGAACTTCTTGTGCACCGTGGGCATGCCGCGGCGCAGGTCGTCGTCGTCCATCACCGGCAGGTCGTCGTGGATCAGGGAATAGGTGTGAATGATCTCCAGGGCCGAAGCCAGGCCGACATGGTGCCGAGCCTCCCGCCCGAGGGCCTCGACCAGGGTGAGGAAGAGCAGCGGCCGCAGGCGCTTGCCGCTCACCGTCAGGGCGTAGTGCATGGCGGCTTCCAGCGTCCCGCGCCGCGGGTCCAGCCCGGCCAGGAGCTCGCTGTCGACGGCGGCGGTCAGGCCCCGCAGGTGGTCATTCATTTTCCTCGGGCTCGAAGTCGGTTTCCTGCAGGTCGCCCTTGGCGTCCTTCTGCAGGATCTTCACCTTCTTCTCGATATCGTTGAGCTCCTTTTTCATCTGGGCGGTCAGCTTCATCCCCTCTTCGTAGAGGGCGAAGCCGTCCTGCAGCGGCACATCGGGGGCTTCCAGCTTCTGCACGATCGCTTCCAGCTTCTTCAGCGCCCCTTCAAAATCGAGGGTCTCTTTCTTCATGGTTCACTCCTTGATCACCCGGGCGGCGGTCGAGCCTGGAATAGCCCTTGGCCAGTATATTCTCCGGGTTCATGCCGTCCAGCTTGGAGGCCAGCACCCCGGTGGTCTCGCGCCGCTGCTGCAGCCGCTCGTGGAAGCGGGCGCCGACCTGCATGCGCAGGTTCTGGACCTGCAACCCGCGGTTCTTCAGCAGGCCGCCCATGTCGAAGGCGGCGAAGCGCTGCGCTGAACGGTTCCAGCGGCTCAGTTTGCGGCCCAGGGCCTGCTGGAAAAGGCGGACCAGGGCGAACTCGCCGCCGTCCAGCCTCTGGGCCAGCTCCTGCAGGCCGCCGGGGAAATCGGCCAGGGCCGACTCACCGCGCAGCCGCTGCAGCGCCGACCTGCCGGCATGCAGCCTCTTTTCCATGTGGCGCATCAGGCCATGGCGCAGGAAGTCGATGCGGCTCAGGAATTCGTCCTTCCTGCCGACCACGAGCTCGGCCGCGGCCGATGGCGTCGCCGCCCGCAGGTCGGCCACGAAGTCGGCGATGGTGAAGTCGGTCTCGTGGCCGACCGCCGAGATCACGGGCAGGCGGCTGCGGAAGATGGCCTCGACCACCGGCGACTCGTTGAAGGCCCACAGGTCCTCGTAGCTGCCCCCGCCGCGCCCGACGATCAGCACGTCCACAGCGGCGGCGGCGGCGTCATTGAAGTGGTCGATGCCCGCGGCGATCTCGCCGGCCGCCCCCTCCCCCTGCACCTTGGCCGGGTAGATGACGATGGCGATGCCAGGGAAGCGGCGGCGCAGGATGCGCACGATGTCGCGCACGGCCGCCCCGGTCGGCGAAGTGACCACGCCGATGCGCCCGGGAAGCAGCGGCAGCGGCTTCTTGCGCAGCGGGTCGAAGTAGCCTTTTTCCTGGTAGGCCTGCTTCAGCTTTTCCAGGGCGGCGAAGATGTCGCCGATCCCCTGCAGGCGCATGTCGCTGGCGATGATCTGCAGCTCGCCGCGCAGGGGGTAGACGGAAATGCTGCCGCGCACGATGATCTGCTGGCCGTTCTCCAGCTTCTTCAGGGTGCTGCGCTGCAGGGCGCCGCGGAACATGGCGACCTTCATGGCGCCGGAGGCGTCCTTCAGGGTGAAATAGAGATGGCCGGAACTGGCCAGGACCACCCCCGAGGCCTCGCCCAGCACCTGGATGGAGGCGAACTGGCTCTCCAGCGTCAGCTTGAGCAGCTGGGTCAATTCGGATACCTTGTATACCTTTTCCTCTGTAGGGGGCATTTCCTTTCAGCCAGGCCTTTCCCGCTCGCTCCGGAATCGGGGGGAAGGACGCGTTTTTTTCATGTCTAATTATAGCGCATCCTCTGGCCAGCGGCAATAAGGAGAGGCGAAAATTTCCCCGCTGTACAAGGGCTTCATTTTATTGTTAAAATGTGCAAGAATATGCCAGCCCAATGAAAAAAACAGCGGCAAAGGAAGTGAGCTCAAAATTGCGCAGGAAAGTCAAGTCCAAAAAGACGGTCTACGTCGGCATGAGCGCCGACCTGATTCACCCCGGCCACCTCAACATCATCCGCGAGGCAGGAAAGCACGGCCGGGTCATCATCGGCCTGCTGACCGACAGCGCCATCGCCAGTTACAAGCGCCTGCCCTTCATGCCCCTGGAGCAGCGCAAGCAGATCGTGGAGAGCATCAAGAATGTCTCCGAGGTGGTCCTGCAGGAGACCCTGGACTACGTGCCGAATCTGCGCCGCCTGCGGCCCGACTTCGTGGTCCATGGCGACGACTGGCGCACTGGCGTGCAGCGCGAGATCCGCGACCGCGTGATCCAGGTGCTGAAAGAATGGGGCGGCCGGCTGATCGAGCCGGAATACACCAAGGGCATCTCCTCCACCCAGCTCAACAACTCGCTCAAGGAGATCGGGACGACGCCCGGCATCCGCCTGAAGATATTGCACCGCCTGCTGGCGGTCAAGGACCTGGTCCGCGTCATGGAGGCCCACAACGGCCTGACGGGCCTGATCGTTGAGAAGGCCCGGGTGAAAGCCGGCACCGCGACGCGCGAATTCGACGCGCTGTGGCTAAGCAGCCTGACCGATTCCACGGCCAAGGGCCGGCCCGACAACGGCAGCGTGGACCTCACCTCGCGCCTGATCACTCTCAACAACATCCTGGAGATCACCACCAAGCCCATTATCTTTGACGGCGATTCGGGCGGAGTGCCCGAGCACTTCACCATCATGGTCAAGGCCCTTGAGCGCATGGGCATCTCGGCCGTCATCATCGAGGACAAGGTCGGCCTCAAGGAAAATTCGCTGCTGGAGGCCGGGGGCTCCCAGCAGCAGGACTCGATCGCCGGCTTCTGCAAAAAGATCCAGTTCGGGAAAAAGGCCCAGTTCACCGACGACTTCATGGTCATCGCCCGCATCGAGAGCCTCATCCTGGGAGCGGGCATGAACGACGCGCTGCAGCGCGCCGAGGCCTATATCGCGGCCGGCGCCGACGGCATCATGATCCACAGCAAGCAGAAGGATCCCGGCGAGATCCTGCGCTTTTGCCGCGAATACGCCTCGTTCAGCCACCGCGTGCCGCTGGTGTCGGTTCCCTCCACCTATAGCCAGGTCCACGAGAAGGAGCTCGCCGCCGCAGGAGTGAGCATCGTCATCTACGCCAACCAGCTCCTGCGCAGCGCCTACCCGGCCATGGTGCGCACGGCCGAATCCATCCTGCGCCACGGCCGGGCCCTCGAGTGCGAGAAGGAGTGCCTGCCAATCCGGGAGATCCTGCGCCTGATCCCTGGGGGCGAGTAGCGCCATGGACGCCGCGCATTTCATCCGCTCGCTGCAGTCGGCCTCGCTCTCGCCCTTCCTGGGAGTGCCATGCTCGGTGTTCACCGATTTGATCAACCGACTGGGGGCCGACGCGCAGAGCGAGCACTACATCTGCACCTCCGAGGGCGAGGCCATGGGGCTGGCGGGCGGTTTCGCCCTGGCCGGGCGCCTGCCCGTGGTCTACATGCAGAACGACGGCTTCGGCAACGCGGTCAACCCCCTGACCTCCCTGCAACTGCTCTACCGCCTGCCGGCTCTGCTCCTGATTTCCTGGCGCGGCGAGCCGGGGCTCAAGGACGCCCCGCAGCACCGGGTGATGGGCTCGGCCCTGCCCGGCCTCCTGGAGCGGCTCCAGGTGCCGCAGCGCATCCTGGAGGACGGCAGCGAAGCCCTCGACCGGGCGCTGGCCACGGCACGGGAGCATTTCCGCGCCGCCTCCACGCCTTTCGCTTTCATCATCCGCAAGAACTACTTCGCGGCCGGGGAGAAAATCGCTGCCGCCGATGCCAGCGGGCTCTCGCCGCGCCTGGACTACATCCGCCTGCTCGTCGAAGCAGCGGGGCACGACGACATCATACTGGGCGCCACGGGCTTCTCGGGCCGCGAACTCCAGCAATACACCGAACACCGCGGCCGCTTTTACATGATGGGTTCCATGGGCTGCCTTCCCGCCCTGGGGCTCGGATTGGCCTGCAGCCAGCCGCGGCGCACCCTCTTCGTTCTGGACGGAGACGGGGCCCTGCTGATGAAGCTGGGTTCCCTGGCGACCATTGGCCACTACCGGCCGGCGAACCTCGTTCACGTCCTGTTCGACAACCAGGCCTACGAATCCACCGGAGGTCAGCCCACGGTTTCGGGCGGAACCGATTTCTGCTCTGTGGCCCGCGCCTGCGGCTATCCGCTTCAGGAGAAGGTCTCCTCGCCATCCCAGTTCCAAACCCTTCTGGCCGCCCTGCCCGGGAAAGCCAAGCCCCTGTTCATCCATGTTCGCGTCCGTTGCGGCACGCCGGCCGGGCTGCCGCGGCCCGAACAGTCCGCCGAGCACATGCGCGACGAACTGATGTCCTTCCTGAGCTGAGCCATGTGGCGCTACGCCAATCCCGTGGCCATCCACTGGGGGGACGATTGGACCCCGCTGTTGCGCTCCCTGCTTCCCCCCGGCCAGGGGCTGCTGATCTCCCATCCGCAGTTCCAGGTCGCGTCCGCCGCGGGCCTGCTGGAGGGGGTCCCCGCCTACAGCGGCATCGAAACCAATCCGACGCCCGGCCAAGTGCAGCAGGCCATCGATGCGGCGCGACCGATCCGTCCCGACTGGATCCTGGCCGTCGGCGGCGGCTCGGTCCTGGACACCGCGAAGATCGTCCGCCTTGCCTTGGCCTGCGGCCGATTCGACATCCGCGAGCTTCTGCAGTCGGAACCCGCCGAGGCGGGGGCACGCCTGCCGTTGCTGATCGCCGTTCCGACAACGCACGGTACGGGGGCGGAATTGACCATGTGGACCACCGTCTGGGACCGGGAAAGCGGCCGCAAGCTTTCCCTGTCTCATCCCCGGAACTACCCGGACATCGCGGCCTATTGCCCGCCATTGACCTACGGCCTCCCTCTGTCCGTCTCCATCGCGACGACCCTCGACGCCCTGGCACATGCCCTGGAATCCCTTTGGAACCGCAACGGCAACCCGGTCTCCGATGAATTGGCCTTGGCTGCCGTAAGCTCCATTTTCACCAGCCTGGAGCTCCTGGCCGATCCGGTCCCGCCGGCGGCGCGCAAGGAGCTCCTGCGGGCTTCCATGTTCGCCGGGCTGGCGTTTGCCAACACCCGGACCGCCGCCGCCCATTCCATCTCCTATCCATTGACGTTGCGCCTGGGGATCCCTCACGGGATCGCTTGCGCCATGACCTTGCCGGCGCTATGGCGCATCAACGCTCCGCGCATGCCGGCCAAGGCCGAGCGGCTGCGCCGGCTGCTGGGCGGCGAGGACATGTCCACGGCCCTGGAGCGCAAGCTGCACTTCGTCTCGACCCGCGTTCCCTTCACGCTTTCCGCCTACGGGGCTGGCCCGGCCGACCTCGAGGCCCTGGCGCGCGAATCCCGTACAAAGGGGCGCATGGAGAACAATCTCGTCGAGCTGGACCAGGCGGACGTTCTTGCCATATTGGCAGCCATTCTGTGAACGCGGGGGAAATCACGCACCGCTTTTGACATCCTCCGCCTGGGACGGTACAATGTCGCTTACGCAAAAATGAACAGCAAGGATTCCTTTTACCTGGCGCAACTGAAGAAAGACCGCAAGGGCTTCTGGGCGAAATACCTGAACCTGGAGACATGGATCAGCCGCCCACTGGCCTCCCTGCTGGTGCGCCTCGTCTTTCGCAGCAGGATCACCCCCAATCATCTCACGCTGATCGCCTTTCTCCTGGCTCTCGGCAGCACGGTCCTTTTCGCGCTGGGCACGGCCATGGGCGCTATCGGGGCCGCCGTGCTGTGCCAACTGCTGTTGATCTTCGACTGCGCCGACGGCATGCTGGCCAGGGCAAGGGGCACCTGCAGCCGCTTCGGTTCCTTCCTGGACCTTTTCCTCGACCGCATCTCCGACTTCCTTGTGATCCTCGGGATCACCATCGGCTTCTTCCGCTCCGGCGGCGGCGACAAGGATCGCTTGATCCTGGGCCTCTTCATCCTGGCGCTCTACATGCTGCAGGTCGTCCTTTACTATATTTCCAACAGCTTTCTTGAGGCGCGGAACGGCGAAAGCGGCGAAGGGCGCGCCGTGGGCATCTTCTATATCACCGTCATGGGAATCCTGAACCGCCTCGATCTGATCCTCTATGGCCTGGCAGTCGAGGTCACAGTCAACCTGGTCTTCCGTGTCACCAGTTTCCTGCGCTCCGGCCGGAGAGCAGAAAACCGCCTGCCGATCCACTGAGCGGCATCCGCAGCCGGGCTATTGCAATTTCCCCCGATTTCCTCTAAAATAGCCTTTTACCGCTGTCAGTGAATCCTCCAAAGGACATTCCATGAAGGTTACAACGTCAACAGAGCTCGTATCCGCAGATGAAAAGAACATGAGCGGATTGAGGCAGATGCGAAGCGCCATCGGCGATGCCTGCTTCCGCTTCCGCGCGATCAGCGTCATCCCCGTCATCCTGTTCATCTTCTTCGTCTTCGCCCCCCTTCACGCCGGCGGCTTCGATCCGCTTCTGAGCATCCTCGGCTTCCTGATCGCCCTGGCCGGCGCCGCGACCCGCTTCGTCGCGGTGGGATTCGCCAAGCCCTTCACCTCGGGACGGGAGAACTTTCTCAAGGCCGAGAACCTCAACACCAGCGGCCTGTACGCGATCGTGCGCAACCCGCTGTACGTCGGCAATTTTCTCGTTTACAACGGGGTGCTGATCGCTTACGCCAGCCCGGCCGCCCTGGCCCTCTTCAACGCCTTTTTCATCGTCAATTACTACTTCATCATCCTTTCCGAGGAGAACTACCTCGAAAAACAGTTCGGCGAGTTGTACAACGAATATCGCCGGGCCGTCCCCAAAGTAATCCCGCGCCCCCGCCTCTACCGCAAGTACGACCGCCCGTTCAGCTGGACCCGGGCCATATTCAAGGAAAAGAACACGACGTGCTACTGGGTGTTTTTTTTCGCGGTGGCCATGCTGATCAAGCAGTACCGGCTCAACGACGGCGCCATCGGGCATTTCTGGTGGCATGCCGCCCCGGTCCTGGCCCTGTTCGCGCTGAACATCTTCTTGACCATGATCAGGAAAGCCGATCCGGCGTAGCTCCAGCCAAAAAGAAGCTGGTATACGGTACACGGTGGACGGTTGACGGTTGAAGAGAAGACAATAATAGAAATTGAATTTTAAATCACAAATTCCAAATCTCAAACAAATTCCAAGTTCCAAATTCCAATGACCCAAACAAGATCCCTTTTAAGATCCCTGTCTTCGTTTTGGTCATTCGGTCATTGGTGCTTGTTGCTTATTTGTGATTTGGTGCTTGGTGCTTGGAATTTTATTCTTACCGTTTACCGTCCACCGTGCACCGTAAACCGAGAACAGGTGCTTCCGGCGTTGAATGAATCTACACAGTATCTACTGGAGGTATGGCGGCAGCGGCGGCAGCGGATTCCGCAACCGGCGGCTTCGTCTTCATGCGCAGCATGGGCAGCAGGCCGATGACGGCCATGAGCAGGTTCAGCAGCCGCCGCAGCAGGACGACGGTGATGCCGAAGCGCAGCGGGATGCGGAAAATGGCGAAGATCGGCAGGTAGCTCATGTCGTAGATGCCGATGCCGGCCGGGATCACCGGCACGATGTTGGCGACGATGCCCAGCATCGTGATCAGGAAGCTTTTCATGGGCGTGATGGTGCTCAGGCCCAGGAAATAGAAGCTGAAGTGCATTTCCACCGCCCAGAGCAGGATCATGGCGATGTACAGCAGGAAGACCTTCAGGAACTGCAGCCGGTGATGGGAATAGAAATCGGCGATGATGGCGTCGGCCTCGAGCAGCCGCCCGCGCTTGGCCTCCAGGTACCTGGAGCGGATGCGCAGCTTCTTCAGGGTCTCCAGCACCCAGATAAAAAGGCCCTTTTTCTGCTTGTGGAAAAAAGCGAGGATCAGCGCGGCGGTGAACCCGGTCAGCAGCAGGAAGACCAGGCGCTGGGTGGAGCCCATGCGGATGCGCCCCAGGGTGATGAACAGGCCGATGCTCATCATCAGGATGGTGGCGATGAGCTCGATGGTCTTGTCGATCACCACCGAGGCCAGCGACTGGTTCTTCGGGACCGGGGCGAGCATCATGGCGCGGATGGCGTCGCCGCCCAGCTTGGCCGAGGGGGTGAAATGCCCCACCGCATGGCCGGCCAGCTCGGCCCAGAACAGCCTGGAGAAGGGGACGCGGCAGGTGCTGCAGCGCGACAGCACGACCTGCCAGGAGAGCGTGCGGATGCCCCAGAAAAGGACGCGCAGAAGGATGAGCACGACGATCCCGAGCGGCGACAGGCGGCTCAGGAGGCGCAGCAGCTCCTTGGGATCGGCGCGGATGATGAGGTAGATGAAGATCCCCACGCAGAGGACGGCCGTGATCTTGATTATCTTCCGCTGCATGGTTCCTGGCCGTTCGCGCGGCGCCGCGCCGCGGTCGAAGCCGCGAGCCGCTCAGGAGAGCTGCTGGCCATAGGTCCCCTCGTAATAGCGCCGGGCTTCGATATGGAGGGCCCGGCCGCTCTTGGGGTCGACATCGACCAGGGTCATGTCCAGCACCTGGCTGCCCTGGGCCACCTCGAACTTCTGGTGCATGCCGCTGTAGAATTTGCTGATGATCGGCTCGCGGGTCATGCCGATGACCGAGTCCAGCGAGCCGGTCATGCCCACGTCGGTCTGGTAGCCCGTCCCCTTTTCCAGGACGCGGGCATCGGCGGTCGGGACATGGGTATGCGTGCCCAGCAGGGCGCTGACCCGGCCGTCCAGGAAAAAGCCCATGGCCTGCTTCTCGGCCGTGGCTTCGGCGTGAAAATCGACCAGCACGATGGCATGGGGGTTCTTCTTGAGGAACTCGTCGATGGCCGTGAAGGGGTTGTCCACGACCGGCTCCATGAACACGCGCCCCTGCAGGCTGACGATCACCGCCACGGGGCCGGCGGCCGTCTGGTAGGCCATGGATCCGTTGCCGGGCGTCGACGCATTGAAGTTGAGCGGCTTGAGGACGCGCTTCTCGGTCTTGAGCAGATCGAGCGCCTCCTTCTTGTCCCAGATGTGGTTGCCGCCGGTCAGGACGTTGACCCCGGCCTCAAAAAGCTCATCGGCGCTGCGGCGGATGATCCCCAGTCCGCCGGCCGAGTTCTCGCCGTTGGCGATGACCACGTCGGGCTGGAACTTCTCCTTGATCAGCGGCAGCACCGCCCGGACGAAGCGGCGGCCGTAGCGGCCGACGACGTCGCCGATCAGGATGAGGCGCACCGGCTTACTTGGCATATTCGATGGCCCGGACCTCGCGGATCACCGAGACCTTGATCTGCCCGGGGTATTCCATCTCGTCCTGGATCTTCTTGGCGATGTCCTTGCAGATCAGGAAGGTGCGATTGTCGTCGAGCTCGTTGGCGTTGATGATGACGCGCACTTCGCGGCCGGCCTGCAGCGCATAGGCCTTGGTCACGCCGGCGAAGGACTTGCTCAGCTCCTCGAGCTTCTCCAGGCGCTTGATGTAGGTTTCCAGTATCTCGCGGCGCGCCCCGGGGCGGGCGGCGGAGATGCTGTCGGCGGCCTGGATCAGCACGGCCTCGATGGAATTGAAAGCGGTATCCATGTGGTGCGAGGCGATGGCGTCCTGCACGGCGGCCGACTCGCCGAACTTCTTGGCCAGCTCCACCGAGAGCGACGTGTGCGTGCCCTCGGTCTCGCGGTCGATGGCCTTGCCGATGTCGTGCAGCAGGCCGGCGCGCTTGCAGACGTTGACGTTGGCCCCGACCTCGCGCGCCAGCATGGCGGCGACCCAGGCCACGTCGCGGGAGTGCTCCAGCACGTTCTGGCCGAAGGAGGAGCGGAACTTGAGCTTGCCCAGGTAGAAATACAGCTCCGGGTTCAGGTCGCGGATGCCCAGCTCCAGGACGGCGGCCTCGCCCTGCTTGCGCAGGTAGTTGTCGAAGTTGCCCTTGATGCGGTCGACGATCTCCTCGATGCGCGCCGGGTGGATGCGCCCGTCGGCGATCAGCGTCTCGATGGCCTGCTTGGCCATCTCGCGGCGGATGGGGTCGAAGGAGGAGACCAGGATGGCCTCCGGCGTGTCGTCGACGATGAAGTCGACGCCGGTGGCGTTCTCCAG
>JALOLA010000077.1 GCA_025456205.1 Acidobacteriota bacterium
ACGTGATCGACAAGGCCCGCTCGCGCCAGAGCGGCGGCACCGGGCTGGGACTGGCCATCGTCAAGCACATCGTCAGCCTGCATGGCGGCGAGATCACGGTTGAAAGCCTCCGCGGCCAGGGAACCGTCTTCACCATTTCACTCCCCATCGTTTAGTTGCAGGCGCTCCTGTCCCAGGATGGACCCGGTTTCCGGTGGGGTCGATTCAAGCTTCAGGAAAAGAAAACTGGCATTATCCCGTGCCTGGACGCGTCATCCTGGAAAATCGCCGGCCTGGACCGCAGAGCGGGTTTCAGGGAATGATCAGCTCCTGGCCCGGGAAGATCTTGTCGGGGTCCTTCAGCTTGTCCTTGTTGGCCTCGAAGATCTTCATGTAGTCGCCGGCCTTGCCATAGTATTTCTTGGCGATCCTGGACAGGGTGTCTCCGGCCACGACCTTGTGGATGCGCAGCGTGGGCGCGGTCTGCGGCTTGGGGGCCGGCTTGTCGCTGAGAAAGGAGATCTCGGCCATCAGGTCCCTGGAGAAGTTCTTGTCGACCCGCTTGATCTGGTCCCAGACCTTGTTCGCGTCCTCCTTGGTCTTGGCCACGGCCCGCAGGACCATTTTATCGCCCTGGACGTGCAGGTTCTTCAACTGGACCTTCAGGGTGCTCATCAGGTCGAGCGCCGACCGGTATTTCAGCTTCATCTGTTCACTGGTTACATTTGCCATGTTCCCTCCTGTTGATCGGATAGGGATATAACCGATATCCCCGTTCTTGCTCCATTCTATGAGATAGCTCATGAATTGTCAATGAAGAAATGCGCAGCGCTTGCGATTCGCTCGCCCGATGAATATAGTGTATGCGTCCTCAATCCAACTTTGGGAGTGAACGATGAGACTGAATGCGCCGAGCCGCATCTCCTGGGGCATCGCCCTGGTCCTCGGGCTGCTGAGCCTGCTGTCCTATTTCGTGGCCATCCCTTTCGTCACCGTCAATCTCTTCTGGTTCATGGGGGCCGGCTGGCTGCTGCTGGTCCTGGCCACGTTCATGAGGGGCCTGTAGCCGCGGCGCCCGCTTTCATTCCTGACGGCCTTTGGCCGATCCCTGGCCAAGATCCCCGAAATTTTTGGCCATCAGTGGCGAAGGCCCAGGGCCGCTCGTTCAATTTCGAAAAATGTGACCCGGGTCACATTGAAAAAACGGGGGGCTGTTGCATAATCATTTTAAAAATCCGGGATCGTTCATTTCGGAAAAAGGAGGCACGGTGAAAAAAGTCATTCTGCTGATGGTGTTCCTGCTGGCGGTCTCTTTCTTCTGGCTCTCCGCCGCCGACGCGGCCAGTGCCGCAAAGGCAAAGATCAAGCCGGCCCTGCTGGTGATCGACATCCAGAACGCCTACCTGCCGCGCATGGATGAAAAAGACAAGAAGCTCGCCATGGAGATGATCAATTACTATATCGAGATCTTCCATGCCAACGGCCTGCCGGTCATCCGCGTCCATCACAGCCACCCGCAAATGGGTCCCAAGCCCGACAGCGAGGAGTTCCAGTTCCCCAAGACGGTCGCCGTCCGCGAGGACGATCCCATGGTGACCAAGAATTTCGGCAATGCCTTCAAGAAGACCGACCTGGACAGGATGCTCAGGGAGAAAGGCTGCAACACCCTGTTCCTGTGCGGCCTCAGCGCCGTGGGCTGCGTCCTGGCCACCTACCACGGCGCCATGGACCTCGACTACGACGTGTTCATGCTCAAGGACTCCCTGATCAGCCACGACGCCGCCCTGACCAAGGCGGTCCAGGAGATCTGCAAAACCATCGACTATTATGCCCTGAGGCTGGTGCTGGGAGGAGTGGGCAAGTAGCCGCTAAGAAGCCCCGGTCCCGTTACTCCCCGGTCGTCTTATCCCGTTCCACGGCGATCTGTTTCCACAGTCCGGCGTTGCGAATGCCCAGCTTCTCCGGGTCGAAACGAAGCGGATTGCCCGACTTGCGCTGCGCCTCGTAATCCTTGAGCGTGGCCAGGCCCACCCGTGACAACAGCAGGATGGCGATGATGTTCAGCCAGGCCATGAGGCCCACGCCGATGTCGCCCAGGCCCCAGGCCAGGGTGGCCGTGCGTACGGCGCCGTAGAAGCTCATGGCCAGGAGAAAGATGCGGGTCAGCGTGATCATCAAGGCGCTGTTTTTTTTAAAAAGGTAGGCCACGTTGGATTCGGCGTAGTAGGCGTAGGCCATCAGGGTGGTGAAGGCGAAGAAAAACAGGGCCAGGGCGACGAATTCCCCGCCGAAGCCCTTGAAGATGGTGTCGATGGCGCTCTGCGTCCAGGCCGGGCCGGCTTCGACCCCGGGGAGGCCGTGGGCCAGGAAGCCGCCCTTGCCGTCGCCGGTATTGTACATGCCGGTGATCAGGATCATGAAGCCGGTGGCCGAGCAGACCAGCAGCGTGTCCACGTAGACCGAGAAGGCCTGCACCAGTCCCTGCTGGGCTGGGTGCGCCACCTCGGCCGCCGCGGCGGCCTGGGGCCCGGTGCCCTGGCCGGCTTCGTTCGAGTAGATGCCGCGCTTGACCCCCCAGGCGATGGCCGAGCCGACAATGCCGCCGAAGACGGCGTCCTTGCCCAGGGCCGATGAAACGATCAATGAAAATACGGCCGGGATGCGCTGGTAGTCGATGGCCACGATGACCAGGGCCATCAGGATATAGCCGATGGCCATGAAGGGGACCAGCAGCTCGGCGGCGCGGCCGATGCGCTTGACGCCGCCGAAAATGATCAGCCCCAGCAATACGACGATGATGGCCCCGGAGATGGGCGGGGTGACCCCGGGCATGGCGCCCTGGAAGGCCGAGGCGATGCTGTTGGCCTGGACCCCGGGCAGCAGGATGCCGCAGGAGATGACCGTGACCACGGCGAATATGAGCGAGTACCACTTCTGTCCCAACCCCTTGTCGATGTAATAGGAGGGGCCGCCGCGATAGACGCCGCCGATCTTCTCCTTCCAGACCTGGCCCAGGGCCGCCTCGATATAAGCCGAGCCGGCGCCGACAAAGGCGATCATCCACATCCAGAACAGCGCCCCGGGCCCGCCGGCGCCGATGGCGGTGGCCACGCCGGCGATGTTGCCGGTGCCCACGCGCCCGCCCAGGGCCATGGCGAACCCCTGGAAGGAGGAGATGCCCGATTTGGAGGCCCGGCCCTTGAAGAGCTGCCCCACCATGTCCTTGATCAGCCGCACCTGCAGGAAGCGGGTGCGGATGGAAAAGTAAATGCCGGCGCCCAGGCAGAGCAGCACCAGCGGCGTGCTCCAGACATAGCTGTTGACCAGGTCGACCCATTGCTGTAGGTTCATGTCAGCGCTCCTCTTGAATGAGATGAAAGTGAATCTTGCCTTTTCTTGCTGTCGTCCAACGTCTGACGTCTAACGTCTCTATTTCCATTTCTACTTTTCACTTTTTACTTTTCACTTTTTCTTAACGCGCAAGGATATCGGCTGGATGTCCAGGGAAACATAGGTGACGGAATAGGTGTCGACGTCCCCGATGCTGGCATAGAGGCCGGCGAAGCGCTCGGTCTTGCGCAGCGTCCACTGGCTGCCGCTGCCGCGGCCCTCGTCGTCCAGGGTGAAGGCGATGCCCGCCGTCGCGTCCTTCTGGTTCTCGGCCATGCCGTCGACCAGCATGTTGCGGAAAGCGTCGGGGGCGAAGAGGTTGGTCTCCAGGGGATAGTCGACGTTTTCCTGTTTGCCCGCGACGATCGGCTTGCGTTCGTAGCGGGGAAGCGGGGTGCGGGCAGCGAGGTCGAAGCGATCGCCCTCCTCCAGGTAGTGCAGGATGATGCCCCTGGCTTTGAAGCCGCTGTCCGTCGACCAGGTGAAATCGCCGGCGGCCTTGGCCGCAGCGACGTCGATGACCAGGATCCCCGAGCTCCCCAGCACCTCGATGGTGCCGCCGCAACAGACGGCGGCCGTGTCCTCGTCGATGCCGATGCCCAGGGTGAACTGGCGGAGGGCGTAGAGGGCGATGAGCGCGCGGCCGATGCGGCCGCGCTTGAGGAAGTGCTGGTCGACCAGGCCGCCAGTGAAAAAGCCCAGGCCGTTGGCCAGGCTGACGCCCCTGGCCTCGGGGCAGGAGGCGGGCTGGTAGGTGGCGCCGCTCAGCAGCGCCTTCATGCTGTAGCCGTCGCAGATCATAGGGTCGCACATCATGGCGGCGCCGGCGCTCGAGCCGCCGATCACGCCGCCGGCGGCGTAGACCCGGCGGATGCTGCGCAGCAGGGGCGAGTCCTCGCCATTCGCTCTCTTGAGCGCCTGGTTGTAGCGGATCTGGTCGCCGCCCACGAAGTACACCGCCGTGAAGTCCAGCATCTCCCTGGCCAATTCCTCATTAAAGCCGTTGCCTCGCCACCGGGCCTCATCCACGTCCTTGGTCGTCGGGTCGTCGAGGATGGAGATGGGGAAAACGCGGATATGCTCGGCCGGAACGCCCAGCTTGACGAAATCCTCGGCGTTCAGGCGGCCGCTGACCGCGGGCTCGACGCTGCCGGCCGGGATGATGGCCAGGCGGATGTTCTGCGTGCCGCCGCCCAGCTCGATGAAGCGCCGGTAGATGCGCTCCATAGAGGAATGGATGCCGCCGCCCATGATCACCAGGCTGCCCCGGGCCGCGTCCTGGCCCCCGAGCAGCGCCGGCGCCAGCAACGACAAGAACAACATGCAGGCTGCGATTTTTTTCATATCAAGCTCCTGTTCCACCCGGTCATGCCCTTGACCGGCGGATTTCTCCGCGATGAAAGCGCATTTTAGCTCTCTGGGAAAGGGAATGCAAACGCCGCATCATGCCGGGCCCGGGTGCAAGGCCGGCGAGCGGCGGATCCAGGCGCTGGCGGCGTCAGGCGGCCCGGGCTCAAGCCAGGCGGCGGACGTAATCGATGTAACTGGTCGGGGGGTCGGGGATGAATACGCCCAGGTGGCGGTCGGCCTCGGGGTCGAGGTCGAGGACTTCGCTGTTCCAGCGCACGATGCCGCGCATGCTCACCACCTCGTCAGCGAGGGTGAGCACGAGCTTGACCTCGCGATCGATGGGTACGATCTGGCTCTCGGCATGGATGCGCATGCCGTGGCACGAGAGGTTCAGGGCGGTACCGGGGCAGTAGGTGTCGTTGCAGCCGTACATCAGCTCGATGGCATGCAACCGTCGGCCTTCCATGCGTTTTTCCAAGGGATCCCTCCGCTGGCGATCGGGCGAAAGCGGATTATACAATAAAAAGGCGGAAAGGGGAAATCAAGCGCGCCCGGCGCCGACGGCGCGGGCGAAATTGCGCATCACCCAGAGGTGTGCCCTGGCCTGGGTCAGATTGTAGAGCGGCCAGGGCAGGGTGGGCTGGTAGTCATGAATGGCCACCAGGGCCACGCTGCCGTTCAGCACTTCGCGGAACTCCAGGCGCGGGCGGCGAGTCGCCTGCTCGCTTTTCCTGGCCAGAAGGCCGCCGCTGATGTAGAACAACTGGCGATCGGCCGCGGGGCTGCGCTCCAGGGAGAAATGCAATTCCAGGAGCGGCAGGCGCAGGAAGCGGGCGCGGATGACCAGGTTGCCGCCGGCGTCGATGTCGGCCTTGAGCAGGGAACGGAAAAATTGCGGCAGCCAGGCGGTGAAGCGCAGGGCGAGCCAGCGCGCGCTCTTGCCCTGTGGCAGGGGGATGCGCTGGACCGAGCGGACGGTGTTGCGCCGCGCCGGCGGCATGCGGCGCTTGCGGCGCGTCTCGGCGGCGAGGATGGCGCGGAAGCCGCCGGCCTCTTTTTCCGCGTCCAGGGACTCCTGCACGGCCTGGGCGAACGAAAGCGGCGCCAGGCCCGCCTGGCGCTGCAGGGCCAGGTCGCGGCTGACCAGCGAATGCTTCAGGCTTTCGACCAGCGGCGAAACGAGCTGGCGCGGGTAGCCGCTGATCAGGGCCAGGAACGCCTTGGAAAGGCAGAGCATGCGCCAGGGGAGGCCGACGAACAGGCGGCGCCGGCCCAGCAGCCGGGCGCTGCGCTCCAGCAGCTCGCGGTAGTTCATGATGTCGCTGGAGCCGATATCGTGGCTGCCGCCCAGGGGTTGCGGGCGCTCCAGGCAGTAGCGGAGCAGCCGGATAACGTCGGAAAGGGCCACCGGCTGGATCAGCGAGGCGGACCAGCTCGGGCAGGGGATGACGGGCACACGCTCCAGCACCGAGCGGAACATGCCGTAGGAGGAACTGCGCAGGCCGATGACGATACCGGCGCGCAGGGTGGTCACCGGCACGCCGTAGGCCCCCAGGGTCCGCTCCACCTCGCTGCGGCTCAGGATATGGCGGGAGAGGTCGGTCTGGTCGGGGATCATGCCGCCGAGATAGATGATCCGGCGCAGGCCGACCCTGGCCGCCGCCCGGGCGAAATTGTCGGCGCTGATCAGGTCAAGGTCCTGGAAGGTCCCCTGGGTGAGATGGGCCGACGGCAGCATGGAGTGCACCAGGTAGAAGGCGGCGTCGGCGCCGGCCAGGGCGCGCTCGCATTCAAAGAGCGAGAACAGGTCGCAGCGGCGCCACTCCGTCGCGGCGGCGGGCCGCGCCGGCGGGTCTCTGCGGCTCAGGCAGATGACCCGGTGGTCGGCGGCCAGCTCGCGGGCCAGGGCGGTGCCGATGAAGCCGCCGGCGCCGGCGATGGCCACGGTTTGCTTGCTTGTTCGCGGCATGGTTTTTTCGGGTCCTGCAGACATATTGTAGGGAAGCGGACAGGCGATTGCAATGCCGGCCAGGGCAACGGCCGCGGATGCGCCCGGGAGAGAATTGGTGTATAATCGTCGCCAATGACCCAGGTGAAAAATGATGCCCGCCCTGACGGCCCGACGGCTCCAGTGGGGTTCTTCGACTCCGGCGTCGGCGGCCTGACCGTGCTGCAGGCTGCGCGGCGCATCCTGCCGCGCGAGAACATGCTCTATTTCGCCGACTCGGCCCATTGCCCCTATGGCAGCAAGAGCGCCGATTTTGTCCGCGGCCGCGCACTCGCCGTCAGTGGTTTTCTCCTGGAGCGGGGCGCCAAGGCCATCGTCGTGGCCTGCAATTCGGCCAGCGAGGCGGCCCTGGAGTTCCTGCGCCGCTCTTTGCCCGGGCTCGAGTTCGTCGGCGTTGAACCGGCGGTCAAGATGGCGCAGCGCCTGAGCCGCAACAAGAAGATCGGTGTCCTGGGTACATCCCTGACCCTCAAGGGGGGGCGCTTCTCGCGGCTGCTGGAGAATTTCTCCTCGGGCATGGAGGTCTACACCCAGCCGGTGGCGGGCCTGGTGGAGCGCATCGAGGCGGGCGGCTTCGCCGACCGTCGCACCCGCTCCATCCTGGAAAAAAACCTGCGGCCGCTCCTGGAGAAGGGCATCGACACCCTGGTGCTCGGCTGCACCCATTACCCGGTCATCAAGGAGCGCATCGCCGCCCTGTGCGGACCGCGCATCGAGGTGATCGATACCGGCGAGCCCGTCGCCCGGCAGCTGCGGCGCCGGCTGCTTGCGACCGGCCAGCTCAATCCCGGCCCCGGTCCCGGCCGCATCGACTATTTCAGCAGCGGCGACGCCCGGGCGGCGGCCCCCGTGCTGCGCGCCATCATGGCCGATCCGGAACTGACCGTCAGCCACGCCTCCGCCTGATCGCGGTCGGCGGTTCTTGCTTTTTCTCACTCCCTGGGCTATAGTGAATGACTTTGGGAGCGCGATGAAGGATCGCGCCAGGTCGTGCAGGAACGTGGAGAAAAAAGGCGTTTCATGAGAATTTTGCCGGTATCATCGGGGAAAGGCGGAGTAGGCAAGACGACCTTCGCCCTGAATTTCGCCCTGGCCCTGGCCCGGACCCATAAAACCATCCTCCTCGACCTGGACACCGGCACCTCCAGCCTGCGCAATTTCCTGGACGTCAACGTCGCCAGGGACCTGTACCATTTCCTGAAAAAAGACCTGGCGCTGAACGAGTGCCGCGAGATGCTGCCCGCCGCGATGGACCCCGAGCGCGCCTTCGCCAACTTCAGCTTCATCGCCTCGCCGCACGGCTTCGTCCAGGAGATCGTCAATTTCAGCCCGGCGGTGAAGGACCGGCTGATCGCCGGCATCAACGGCCTGGAAGCCGACTACCTGGTCATCGACCTGAAGGCCGGCCTCGACCGCAACGTCCTGGAGTTCCTGCCGCTGTCCAACAGCGGCATCATCCTCTTCACCCCGCGCCTGAAGGCGGCGACCTATGCCGCGGCGGAGATGGCCAAGGCCATACTTTTTCGCATGCTGGACATCATGCTCTCCTCGCCGCTGCTGCAGGGCCGCTTCGCCCAGGAACCCGACGGGCCCCAGGCCCCGGTGTTCCAGCGCCTGCGCGATTTCCTGGAACGCGGCGGCAGCGAGACCGGCGGCAACCTCGACGACCTGATCGGCGAGGCAACGGCGCAGTATCCCCAGGACAACTTCCTGCGCGTCTTCCGCTATTACGTGGAGAACTACAAGGTCTATTACGTGCTGAACCAGTTCAACAGCGTGGCCGAATCGGTGGAGAA
>JALOLA010000025.1 GCA_025456205.1 Acidobacteriota bacterium
GTGGTCAACCCGTTCAACAACATCGACGTCAACTATAAGAAATTTGATCTGAATTTCATCAAAGACATGGCCCCGGTGTACACGGTCGCCGTCGGCCTGGCCCTGAGGGCTGTGGGGGATGCGAAATGATCAAGATCAACCTTTTACGACCGGAAAAGAAGGAGGTTGCCGCTGGCGGGGGAACGACCATCAGCTTCAGCGATGAGGCCAAGCCCAGCAAGCTGAGCATCCCGGCCCTGGTCGGGGCCATCGCCCTCACCGTGATCGGCATCGGCGCGATGTACTTCCTGCAGACGGGCGAGCTGGCCCGCGAAAGGAAGCTCCTGGATGAGCGCACGCTGCGCAAGGCGGAGCTGGAGAAGGTCCTGAAGGAGCTGGAGATGATTGAGGCGACCAAGAGGGAGCTGGACAGCAAGATCAAGATCATCAGCGACCTGAAGCTGAAGCAGAAGGACGCGGTGCTGATGATGGACAAGCTGTCGCGCTCGCTGCCGGAATGGGTCTGGCTGACCGACCTGAACATCACCAACGGGGCGGTCGCCATCAGCGGCAAGGCCCTGTCCAACAACCTGATCGCCGACCTGATCAACAACCTGCAGAATTCGAACCTCTTCGCCAATGTCCAGCTGAATTCGACCAGTCGGAAAAAAGAGGCCGGCATCGATATTTTCGAGTTCCGCGTCATCTGCACCTACGTGCGCCAGGCCGACCTCAAAAAGGTGGGGTAAACATGGAACTGCAAAATTTACCTTGGTACGGGCAACTGCTGGTCTTCCTGCTGGTCGGCGCCGTCCTGTTCGGCATTTTTTACTTCATCGTCTATTCGCCGACACAGGACGAGATCCGCACCGTCGTCGACCGCAGCGAGAAGCTGCAGGAGGAGATCCGCAAGGCGGAAAAGAGCGAAGCCAAGCTGGAAAAGCTGAAGGAGGAGAAGGGGGCCAACGAGAAGATCCTGGAGGAGCTGAAAGGCATCCTGCCCGAGAAGAAGGAGTTCGCCCAGCACCTGCGCAAGATCCAGGCCATCGCCTCCAACGCCCGCCTGAAGACCTCCACCTTCACCTTCAACAAGGAAGTCGCCCGCGACTATTACATGGAATGGCCGATCTCCATCAGCCTGGAAGGCAACTACCATAACCTGGGCATTTTCTTCGACCAGGTCTCGCGGCTGAAGAAGATCTTCACCATCGACAAGCTGCGCATCTCCCCGCTGAAGAGCCTGAGCTACGATTACACGATCCAGGCCAGCTTCATCGCCATGACCTATATCTACCGCGAAGGCGGCCCGCCCAAGAAGCCCGTCGCCAAGCGCGGCGTCGCCCGCAGGCCCGCCCAGCCCGATGGCGGGCTGAAAGGAGATATTTAAATGAAACTCCTGCTTGTCCTTGTTTTGTTGTTTCCCCTGTTCCTGCAGAGCCAGGAGGTGGCTCCGGACATCCCGGACGTGGAAGGCGATGAGGGGGCGGAGATGATCAGCATCCAGCCCGGCGAGTTCGTCTACAACCCGGAGGGACGCCGCGACCCCTTCTGGAACCTGTTGCAGGGGAAAAGCGTCAAGGAGAACCGCGAGGCCATCGAGGGCATCGCCGGACTGATGATCGACGAGCTGGAGCTCGAAGGCATCGTCTTCGCCCAGGGGTCGTTCAAGGCCCTGCTCAAGGGGCCGGACACCCGGCCCTACGTGGTGGGCATCGGCGACAAGGTCTACGACGGCGAGGTCGTGGCCATGGACAAGAATTCCGTCAGTTTCAAGAAGAGCCTGACCGTGGCCCTGGCCGGACAGAGAGACCGCGTTATCATAAAGACCTTAAATCCTGAAGAGGAGGAGATGAATGAAAAAAGCGACAAGTAGAATTTTGTTGATACTTTTCATTTTATTTGTCGGCCTGGGGCTCGACGCCAAGGTGACCATCAGCAAGATCGAATACTTCCCCGGCGAGGATTTCGTGCAGCTGCACATGCAGACCGACAAGATCCTTCCCATCCCCGACATCTTCTACCCGGAGAAAGACAATCTGAAGCGGCTGGTCATGCGCATCAACGACGTCGATTTCAAGGTCGAAAGCCAGACACTGGAGTTCGATTCCCCGGTGGTACAGGGTTTGAGGATCCAGAACGCCAACGGCCACTCCGACGTCGAGATCCTCCTGAAGGGCGAGGCCAACTACCGCGTGTTCACCAACCAGACCGGCCTGTACATCGAGTTCCCGGTGTTGAAAGGGCTGGCCGCCGCCAATGAAGTGAAGCCTCCCGTCCTGCCGCTGCCCGCCCCGCGGAGCGAATCCGCACCGGCGCCGCGCGCCGCGGCGGCCGCTGACGGCCGCGTGAGCCTGCGCGACGTGCGCGTGGCCTCCCAGGAGCCGGGCCGCATCCGCTTCGAGCTCGCCCTGTCCCGCGAAACCGAATACCGCGTCATCCCCATCGAGCAGCAGCCGGTGCGCCTGGCCATCGACCTGAAGAACGCCCAGTCAAGGAAGATCAGCCAGACCGTGAACCTCAAGAACGTCAAGGGCATCCGCGGCGGCAACAATTCCGGCGATATCTACCGCGTCGTCTTCGACCTGGACTACCTCAGGCACTTCGCGGTTCAGGCCCGGGGCAACGTGCTGCAGGTGGAGTTCTTCGATGACCCGCAAACCGGTCCCCAGGCTCCGGCGCTGGCCGCCCGGGGCGCCGACCTGGAGCCGCCCGTTGCCGTGCTGGAAGCCCCGGTGCAGCCGGCGCTGCAAAATGTGGCCCCCGCGGCTGTCCAACCTCTCAAGGAGACGGACATAGCCGCACAGCCCCCCAAGGGGACGGGCGCGATCGCCCTGGCCGCGGTCCGGGAAAAGTCGCCCCAGTTCTTCGGCCCGGAGAAATCCAAGGCCGAGGAAGAGGTGGCGCAGACCGCCCCGCCTCCCCAGGAGGAGACGCGTCCCGAACTCGACTTCGACAGGAATACCGTGGATGACGGCCGGCCGCAGTTTTCCGGCGACCCCTACGATTTCTCCTTCAAGAACGCCGATATCAGCAACATCCTCAAGTTCATCGCCAAGATCTCCGGCTTGAACATGGTCATCGATCCCGACGTCACCGGGCGCTTCACCTGCGAACTGGTGCAGGTCCCCTGGGACCAGGCCCTGGAGCTGATCCTGAAGGTCAACGGCCTGGACATGATCCAGGAGGGCAACATCCTGCGCATCGGCAAGGTGGACAAGCTTGCCCAGGAAGCCAAGAAGCGGCAGGAACTGCGCGAAGCGCGCGAGCAGGAAGGCAACCTCGAGGTTTCCACCCGTACCCTGAGCTACGCCAAGGTCAAGGACGTGGCGCTCATCCTGAAGAAGCAGATGAGCCCGCGCGGCGAACTGGTCACCGACGACCGCACCAACACCCTGATCATTTCCGAAGTGCCCGAGCGCATCAAGGTCATCGACGGCCTGATCGACACCCTGGACGCGGCCAATCCCCAGGTGCAGATCGAGGCGCGCATCGTGGAGACCAGCAGCGAGTCTCTCAACACCTTCGGCATCCAGTGGGGAGTGAATGCCATCGCCAACTCCTCCTATGGCAACCAGACCAACCTGGTGTTCCCCAACTCCATCAAGGCCGGCGGCGTGGTGGAGACCAAGAGCAACCCCATGGGCTACGTGGTCAACGTGCCCACGGCCGACAGCGTGGTCTTTCCCAAGATCTCGCTGGGCAACATCGGCGGCTCCTTCAACCTGGACGTGGCGCTGAGCGCCCTCAGCTCGAAGGGCAAGGCGCGCATCATCTCCTCGCCGCGCGCCACCACCCAGAACAACATGCCCGCCGAGATCACCCAGGGCGAGCGCATCCCCATCCAGACCAACCAGAACAACACCATCACCACCCAGTACATCAACGCCGCGCTGGAGCTGAAGATCACCCCGCAGATCACGGCGCGCGGCTCGGTGATCATGACGGTGGACATCAAGAACGACATCGCCGACTTCTCCAAGCCGGTCAACGGCATGCCGACCATCAAGACCGAGACGGCCAAGACCTCGGTCATGGTCCAGGACGGCGGCACCATCGTCCTCGGCGGCCTCTACAAGATCAACGAGGACCACAGCAACACCGGCGTGCCCATCCTGAGCCGCATCCCCATCATCGGCTCCTTGTTCAGGAATTCGCGTAAATACGGCAAGACGCAGGAGTTGATGATCTTCATCACTCCGCGCATCATCAAGTAGGAGGGAAACATGAAACTGAAATTAGCTCTGTTGATCATAGCGGCCCTGGCGCTGGTCAGCTGCGTAGCCAAGGAGAACGACACGACGTCGGCCAGTTTCCTGGTGATCAATGCCCTGACCGGCAATGACCTCGAGGGCAACGCGGGGTCGACCACGGTGTTCTCCGATGTCAGCATCGCGGGCAGCATCGTCAACGACAACGGCGTCGCCACGGTCACGACCCTGACCTACAACCCCCTGGAAGACTCCGAGGAGCATGACATCACCTTCTACATGAACGTCATCGTCGACCAGGTCGACGTCGAGTTCATGCGCACCGACGGCCGCAACGTGGAGGGCGTCGACGTGCCCTACCGCTTCACCCAGCCCATGAACATGCTGGTGCCGGTCGATGAGATCACCGAGATCCCCTTCGTCCTCATCCGCCACGTGGCCAAGCTCGAGGCGCCGCTGTTCGCCCTGCGCGAGATCACCAGCCAGGGCGTGATCCTGCAGCTGGTGGCCAAGATCACGCTGCACGGCAAGGACCTGGGCGGGCACCGCGTGGCCCCGGTGAGCGGCTACGTCAGCGTCTGGTGCGGCAATTTCGCGGATGAGGACGCGCCGGACGAGACCGATGGCTAAGGCAAGGAGAAAGGGAACATGAAAAAAATACTTTATATCCTGATCATCGTCAGCCTGGTTCTGGCTGTTTCTTCCTGCAAGCGCTCGGAACTGATCGATCCGGGCTGGGACGACCCGGCCGGCTTCTACATCCTGCTGGAGGGCTCGGCCAACCCGGCCGTGTTCTTCATCGACGGCAATATTCACCGCAGCATGGTCTATGTGCGCGTGACCGATTCCAAGGGCAACCCGCTTTCCGGGCGCACGATCTTCTTCAGGCAGCTGCACGACAGCACCTCGAACCAGCAGATCGAGTGGGGGTATTTCGAGAACAACCACGGCACCATCCGCAAGACGACCAACACCAACGGCGAGGTCAGCGTCTACTTCTACAGCCCCACCAAGTTCTATTCCGGGCATATGTACATCCACGCCCTGCTGGAAGTCAACGGCCGCGCCCTGCCGGGCAGTTCCAGCCACGTGGGCAACATCCCCCAGGACTACATCGCCATCACCATGTACCAATCCGGCTCGGCCGGGGCGGTGACGGAGAAATAGCGGCTCCGGACCGCCGGCTGCACAAGCGGGCGGTACGGCGCGCAGCGCAGGCAGGAAGAGGTAAGCTTGGCTACTTTTCAGAATGAAAGGGAACAGCTGGCGCAGTTGGAGTGGCTGTTCCAGGAGAAAAAATTCGCCGAGGGGCTGGCGCGCACCGAGACGGCCCTGCGCGAGTTCCCCGCCTCGTTCCACCTGAAGTCCCTGCGCTACAAGTTCCTGCGCCAGCTGCAGAAGGACGTGGAGGCGCTGCAGCAGCTGCGCGAAATGCACGCCATGTCCGGCGACAACATCATGGTGGTGAAAGAGCTCGCCGAGCTGCATTTTCAGTTGAAGCAGTTCCCCGAAAGCCTGCTGTATTATAAAAAACTGCTCTTCCTGGATTCCTTCAACAGCCTGGCCCAGGAGCGCCTGAAGCTGCTGCAGGGGATGCAGGAAGCCGGTGTCGCCGACCGCCTGGCCGACACCAAGGCCGAATTCCGCGTCGACAGCGACCTGGCCCGGCCCGGCGCTGCGCCGCCCCCGAAAGTGGAGGCGCAAGCGCCCCGGATCACTTTCGCTGCCGCGCCCCCGCCCAAGGCGGAAACGGAAGCGCCGCGGGTCACCCTCGATGCCGAGCCGCCGCCGGGGCCCGCCGGGGAAGCGGAAGCCCCGCAGATCACGTTCGATGCCGGGGAGCCCGCCGTGGAAGAGCCGCCCGCCGCCGCCTCCGAGCTTCATTTCCAGACGGAAAGCGCCGCCGAGCTGTACTTCAAGCAGGGGCTGTACCGGGAAGCCCTGTCCATCTACAAGAACCTGTTCGAAAAGACAGGGCGCACCGATCATTTCCTGAAGATCAAGGCCATCCTGCAGCTGCTGCGCGCCGACCGCCAGAACCGCGTCATCGCGCGCCTGCAGCTTTTCCTGCAGCTGCTGCAACTGAGGGGAAAGCAAATTGTTTAACGCCATATTCGACGATATTCACGCCCATAACCCGGAGACCTACCTGATCGGCATCTGGGGCAAGGACGGGCTCGAGCTGGAAAAGTCGGTCTACCTTCCCCCCGACGCCGACATGGACCTGATCGGCGCCGAGCTGGCCGAAGTGGTGGGCAAGCTCGACAACCTGGATATCGATCGCGCCGGTTTCCAGATCGAGTATGTTTCCGGAAAATTCAAGATCATGGTCCTGTCCCTCAACAGCGGCTATTTCCTGCTGCTGGTCTCCGGGAGGAACCTGATCTCCGGCAAGCTGAGATTCTACCTGGACCTGAAACGCGACAGCATCCTCGCCCAGTTGTGACCCGGGCGTTCGCCGCTGTCGTCCTGAGGAGTTTTGATCGATGGGAAATTTTAAAAAGTTCAAGGTCGTCCCCGACCTGCCGGAAAAACTGAAGCCGCTGCTGGACATCGCCGCCAACCTGTGGCTGACATGGAACCCCGAGGCTATCAAGCTGTTCATCACCCTGGATGGCGACCTGTGGGAGAAGAACCAGCATAACCCGGTGCGCATGCTGGGGGAGATCAGCCAGGAGAAGCTGGACGATCTGGCCCGCGACGAGGGCTTCCTGAGCGAGGTGCAGCGGGTCGGCGACCAGCTCGACCAGTACCTGCACGTGCTGCGCAGCATCAACCACGAGCACAAGGCGAGCATCGCCTATTTTTCCGCCGAGTACGGTCTGAGCGACACGCTGCCCATCTATTCCGGCGGCCTGGGCATCCTTTCCGGCGACCATGTCAAGGCGGCCAGCGACCTGAACCTGCATTTTCACGGGGTCGGCCTGCTCTACCAGCTGGGCTATTTCCAGCAATACCTGAACATGGACGGCTGGCAGCAGGATTTCTACCAGGTCAACGATTTTCATAACATGCAGGTCCAGGAAGTGAAGCGCCCCGACGGCAGCCCCCTGGAGATCGAACTGGACTTCCCCGGCCGCCGCCTGCTGCTCAAGGTGTGGCAGATCAAGGTCGGCCGCGTCTCGATCCACATGCTCGATTCCAACCATGAGCAGAACAGCGAATACGACCGCCGCCTGACCGCCCAGCTGTACGGCGGCAACCCCGAGATGCGCCTGCAGCAGGAGATCATCCTCGGCATCGGCGGCGTGAAGATGCTCGACGCCCTCGGCATCGACGTCACGGTCACGCACATGAACGAGGGCCATTCTGCGTTCACGCCGTTCGAGCGCGCCCGGGTGCTGATGAAGGACGGGGGTCTGTCCTTCACCGAGGCCCTGGAGGTGGTGCGCCAGTCGAGCGTGTTCACCACCCATACCAATGTCCAGGCGGCCCACGACGTCTTCAGCCCCGACATGCTGAAGAACTATTTTGCTAACTACCTGCGCGAGTTCAACATCCCGCTCCATGACTTCATGGCCTGCGGCCGCGTGCATCCCGAAAACCACCAGGAGAGCTTCTCCATGACCGTGGCCGCAGTGAAGAACTCGGCCTTCGTCAACGGCGTCTCCACGCTGCATTCCCAGGTGTCCCGCGACATGCTGCAGAACCTGTGGCCGGCCGTGCCGCCCGAGCATGTCCCCATCCAGCCGATCACCAACGGCATTCATATCCCCTCCTGGGTCTCGTTCGAGATGAACGACCTGTTCGAGCGTTACCTGGGCGGGAAGTGGCGGGAGAAGCAGGACTATCGGGACGCCTGGGAGAAGGTGCAGAACATCCCCGACCCCGAGCTGTGGAACGTGCACGAGATCCGCCGCCGGCGCCTGATCGCCTTCACCCGCCAGAGGCTGCAGAAACAGCTGCTGGCCAAGGGGGCCTCGAACCTGCTGATCAGCGAGTCGCAGGAGGCGTTGAACCCGGTGGCCCTGACCATCGGCTTCGCACGCCGCTTCGCCACCTACAAGCGCGCCTACCTCATCTTCAAGGACAAGGAGCGCCTGCTGCGCATCCTGAACGACCCCGAGCGGCCGGTGCAGCTGGTTTTCGCCGGCAAGGCCCATCCGCAGGACCAGGCCGGCAAGGAGCTGATCAAGAACATCATCTCCTTCATGTCCAGCGAGCACCTGCGCGCCAAGATCGCCTTCATTGAGGACTACGACATCAACGTGGCCCGCTACCTGGTCTCCGGGGTCGATATCTGGCTGAACACGCCGCTGCGGCCGCTGGAAGCCTGCGGCACCTCGGGCATGAAAGCCGCCTGCAACGGCGTGCTGAATTTCAGCGTCCTGGACGGCTGGTGGGACGAGGCCTACGACCTGAAGAACGGCTGGGCCATCGGCAACCGCGAAGCGTACGCCGACAGGGAATACCAGGACGAGGTCGAGAGCAAGGCCATTTACTCCATCCTGGAGAAGGACATCATCCCCCTGTTCTATGAGCGCGGTTCCGACGGCCTGCCGCGCGAGTGGATCCGCATGATGAAGCACTCGCTGATCACCATCGCTTCGCGCTACAACACCAACCGCATGGTCAAGGAGTACTACGGCAAATCCTACAAGCCCGCGGCGGAGAACTTCGCCCGGCTGAGCGCGGACGGTTTCCAGCCGGCGCGCGAACTGGTCAAGTGGAAGAGCCGCGTGCGCGGGGAATTTTCCGCCCTGCGCATCGAGAGCGTCCAGGCCGACAGCGCCCGCACCTACAAGAGCGGCGAGAGCTTCCCGGTGCAGGCCGAGCTGTTCCTGGGCAAGCTGGCGCCCGAAGATGTCCGCGTTGACGCCTACTTCGGCACCATCGTCGGCGAGGACGTGCTGCAGAACTCGGCGCTGGCGCGCCTGGACGCGGTGGAAAAGGCCGCCGATGGCCGCTTCCGCTTCAGCGGCACGATCCCCTGCGGCCGCACCGGCAGTTTCGGCTTCAAGCTGCGCGTCACCCCCTTCCACCCGCTGATGCGCGACCCGTACGAGATGGGATTGGTGCTCTGGAGCTAGAGTATTTCAGAAAGCAACTCGGCGTAAGGTGTAAGGCATAGGGTATAAGGGTAAAGACGATTAAAGCGATCGGGAATTGAATCTTCCTTACGCCGTACGCCCCATGCCCTGCGCCGATTTCAATTTTCAATCACCTGGGTTCGAGCAGGGATATATAGAACAAGTCATTGTTCAGGTCCGAAGGCAGAAGGTAAACCCCGTATTTTTCCCGGCGGATGCGGAACCCGTACTTTTCCAGCAGGGCCGCGACGGGAGCGGGCCTCAGGCCGCGGGCGAGGGCGGCTTTCTCCACGACCTCCTCGCTCTCCTCGGCCAGGAAAGAGCACACGGCGTAGAGGATGCGGGCGCCGGGGAAGCGCACGGCCAGGCTGGAAAGCATGAGCTTCTGCTGGCGGGAGTTGGCCTGCACCTGTTCCGTCCCGATCTTGTTCTTCAGGTCGGGGTTCTTGCGCAGCGTGCCGCTCGATGTGCAGGGGGCGTCGAGGATGACCAGGTCGGCCGCCTCGTGTCCGGGCGGGTAGCGCAGCATGTCGGCCGTGAAGGGGAAGATGTTGCCCAGGCGCAGGCGGCGGATGTTCTGTTCCAGGAGGCGCAGGCGCTGGGGGCTGATGTCGCTGGCCCAGATCTTCAACTCCGGGCGCAGGCAGGCCAGGGTCAGTGATTTGCCTCCCGGGGCCGCGGCCACGTCGCAGACCTCCCTTTCGGCCCAGGCGGCGGCGACCAGGGCGACGGCCTGCGAGCCCGTGTTCTGCACGTAGAAATTGCCGAGCTGCCCGGGGTTCTCCAGGACCTGGCCGGCGGCGGTGGTCTCGAAGCAATCCAGCCGGGGGAGTTCGCGGCAGGGGATGGCGGTTGCGGCCAGGGCCTGGCGTGCCTGCTCCATGGTCATGATCCCGGGGTTGAAGCGCAGGTGAAAGGCGGGCTCGCGGTCCAGGTACTCCAGGTCGGCGGCGCCGGCGGCGTGGAGGCGCTGCAGGCCGGCCAGCAGCAGGGGCGACAGGGCGTACTTCAACCCGGGATCGTCCGCGGCGGCGAGGCGCTCGCGGACCTCCTGCTTGCGGCGCAGCAGCTGCCGCAGCACGGCGTTGACGAACGGCTTCTCCTTGGCGGCGGCGGCGCTCACCGCCTCGTTGACCACGGCGTACTCGGGATAGGAGTCGGAAAACAGCAGCAGGAAGACGGCGATCTTCAGCAGCACGTGGGTGGGCAGCGGCGGTTTCTGGTTCTTGTTCTTCAGGAACAGGCCGATGACATGCTCCAGGGCGATGTCCTTGCGCACAACGCCGTATACCGTGCGCGTCAGGGCGTTCTTGTCGTCGCCGGGGTAGTCCTGCAGGAAGCGCGCCAGCAGCATCCTGAGGTTGGCCTGCGGCTCCCGGTAGTAATCGTTCAGCACGCCCGCGGCCGGGGCAAGGAAATTCACAGCAGCCTCGCCGGCAAGCGGTGGCCGAGGGAGAACTGCCATGGGCTCATCGCTTTTTTATTTTCGGGCTGGATCATGGTGATCTCCAGGACGGTGCCCAGGCCGCAGGCGACCTGCAGCCCCTGGGGCGTGAGCTCCAGGATCTCCCCCGGGCCGGCCTGGTGGGCCTTCTGGGAAACGACGGCGCCCAGGATCTTTACCTGCTGCGCCGGCAGCAGGAAAAAAAGCCCCGGCCAGGGGGTAAAGGCGCGCAACGAGTCGTACAGCCTGCGGGCGGGCAGCTGCCAGTTCACCCGGCCTTCCTTTTTTTCCAGGGGCGGGGCCTGGCTGGCCAGTGACTCATCCTGGGGGACAGGCTGGAGCGCGCCGGCGCAAATCTTCTCCAGGGTCTGGCGCAGGAAAGGGGCGGAGCGCTCGCCCAGGCGCTGCTGGTAGACGGCGCTGGTGTCGTCGGGGCGGATGGCGATCTCCTCGCGGGCCCAGACCGGGCCGGCGTCCATGCGGCCGCTCAGCTCAAAGATGGTGATGCCGCTGCGCATCTCGCCGTTCTGGATGGCCCGCTGCACGGGAGCGGCGCCGCGGTAGGCCGGCAGCAGCGAGAAATGGACGTTGACCGTGCGGAAACGGGGCAGCTCGCGGATATCCCTGGGGATGAACTGGCCGTAGGCAACCACGACGGCGATGTCCGGCTCGATGCGGCGCATGGCCAGCTCCAGCTCCGGCTCGCGCAGGTCGGGAGGCTGCAGCAGGGACAGGCGGTTTTCCTGGGCGAACTGCTTGACGGCCGGGACCAGCAGCTGGCGGTTGCGACCGCCGCGCCGGTCCGGCTGGGTGACGACCAGCCGCAGGTTGAAATTCTTGTTCAGCTCCCTGGCGACGGGCAGGCCGATGGCCGCGGTGCCGAAAAAAACCACGTCACCATTCGCCACTTTTTCTCTTCTGGTTGATCTCTTTGCGGATCAGGGAGCGCTTCAGGCTGGATTGGCGGTCGACGATCAGCATGCCGTCGAGATGGTCGATCTCATGCTGCAGCACCCGCGCCAGCAGGCCGTCGAACTCGGCGCGCAGCTCGCGGCCGTCGAGCAGGATGCCCTGGAGCAATATGCGGGCGCTGCGCTTGACAGGCAGCGAGTAGCCCGGCACCGACAGGCAGCCCTCCTCGCTGGTCTCATGGCCCTCCGTTTCCAGAATTAGGGGATTGATGACCACCAGCAGCTCGCCGGCATTTTCGCCGACCGACAGGTCGACGGTGATCAGGCGCAGCGATTCGCCCACCTGGGGGGCGGCCAGGCCGATGCCCGGGGCCTGGTGCATGGTCTGCGCCATGGCCGCCGCCAGGTCGACGATGCGCTGGCCCATCTCGCGTACCTCCGCGGCCTTTTCTTTCAGCACGTCGTCGCCGTATTTGCAGATCTTCAGAGTCTCGGGTTCCACAAGGACATTATATTTTGTAAAAGCAGGACTGTCAATGAACTCGGCATAAGGCGGATGGCGCAAGGCGCAGGGGAAAGCCCCTAACCGCGAGCGGAGAGTTGTTCTTCCTTACGCCTTTTGCCTTGCGCCTTGCACCGAGTGCTGGGCATTTATGCTGATTTCATTTGAAATTCCCGGCAGTTTATGATATTTTCCAAGCCTGCCGGTTGCAACGCCAGGCGTGGAGAGACAATTTGGGCAATATCAAGGTCCTAGCCGAGAACGTGTTCCGCAAGATCGCCGCCGGCGAAGTGATCGAGCGCCCTCTCTCGGTGGTCAAGGAGCTGGTGGAGAACGCCGTCGATGCCGGCGCCGCCGAGATCGTGGTGGAGCTGCGCGCCGGCGGCAAGGAAATGGTGCGCGTCGAGGACAACGGCTGCGGCTTCGCCGCCGATGATATCGAGCTTGCCTTCCTGCGCCACAGCACTTCCAAGCTGGTGGAGCTGGAGGACCTGGACCGCCTGCTCACCCTGGGCTTCCGCGGCGAGGCCCTGCCGTCGATCCTGGAGGTGGCCGACATCGACCTGGAGACGGCGGACAACGACGCCGGGCGCGGCTGGCATTGCCTCTTCCGCGGCGGCGTCCTGCGGGAGAAAAGGCAGGTCGCCCGGCGCCGCGGCAGCGCCATCACGGTGCGGGGGCTGTTCGCCAATTTCCCGGTGCGGCGCAAGTTCATGAAAAGCGACCAGGGTGAGATGCGCCCGATCAGCGCCTTCCTGGAAACCACCGCCCTGGCCCGGCCCGGCATCGCCTTCACCCTGCGGCACAACGGCCGGTTGGTTTTTCACTACCCCGCGGCAGCGAACCTTTCCGAGCGCATCTACCAGGTCTTCGGCAAGGAATTCCTCGACGGGCTGCAGCCGCTGGAGTTCGTTGCCGGACCCTGCCGTCTGCAGGGTTTCGTCTCGACGGCGCAGGCGGGGGTCAGCGGCAGGAACCGCCAGTTCTTCACGGTCAACGGCCGCCCGGTGCGCGAAAAGACCCTGCAGGCCGCCTTCAACAACTCTTTCCAGTCCTACCTGGAGAAGTCGCGCAGCCCGGTGGGAGTGGTCGACCTCGCCATGCCGCCCGATCAGATCGACGTCAACATCCATCCCATGAAGCTGGAGATCCGCTTCCTGGACAGCCAGCGCATCTATCAGCTCATGCAGCAGGCCATCCACGCCACCCTGGGCGGCGCTTTGCGCCCCGAGGCCCACGCGACCCACCCCCCGGCCGGCGTGGCGCAGCAAAGCGCCATGCCGGTCATGACCTCCACGGCACTGATGGGCGGGAGCTCAAAATTATTGTATGCGGAACCAGCCACCGGGGGGGACGATTTTCGCGTCCTGGGGCAATACCTTGACTCGTACATCGTGGTCGAGAGAAAAGGGGAGCTGCTGGTCATCGACCAGCACAACGCCCGCGAGCGGGTGCTCTTCGAGCGCCTGCAGGCCGGCTACCGGACCGGTGCGGTTCCGCCGGCCCAGGCCCTTTTCCCCCTGCTGTTGGACCTGACCCCCGCCGAATCGGCGGCGCTGGACGATTCGCGCCTGGAATTCTTCCGCCGGGCCGGCTTCGACCTGAGGCGCATGAGCGGCGCCGCCGTCGAAGTGAAGGCCTATCCGCAATTCCTGAGCGAAGGGCGCATCCGCGAAAGCGTGCGCGCCGCCCTGCGCGAGTCCGCCGCCGCTGACGCCCCGGTTGCGGAAACCGCCCGCAGCGATGGTTTCCTGGCCGCCCTGGCCTGCCACGACGCCGTCAAGGTCAACCAGCGCCTGCTGCCGGACGAAATGCGCGCCCTGGTCAGGGACCTTTTCGCCTGCGCCAACCCCAATTTCTGTCCCCATCGCCGCCCGATCATCGTCACCCTGACCCTGGAAGATATCGAGAAGCGCCTGAAACGGCGCTGAGCGCCGGGTGGCGAATGTGAAGAAAAACCCCGGCCCGGCGATCGACCCGCCGCCGCCTCTCCGGCGCTGGTTCGCGCGCCACCGCCGCGACCTGCCCTGGCGCCGGCGTCACGACCTCTACGGGATATGGGTTTCCGAGGTCATGCTGCAGCAGACGCGGGTGGAAACCGTGGTGCCGTACTACCGGAAATTCCTGGTGCGCTTCCCCTCCCTGAGACGACTGGCGGCAGCGCCGCTGCAGGACGTGCTCAAGGCCTGGGAAGGGCTGGGTTACTATGCGCGGGCCCGCAACCTGTGGCAAGCCGCCCGGCGTATCGCTGAGACCGGCCACGGCCGCATCCCCGCGACCATCGAGGGCTTCAGGGAGCTGCCCGGGGTGGGTGAGTACATCGCCGCCGCCGTGCTCAGCATCGGCCGCGGCCTGGCCGTCCCGGTGCTGGACGGCAACGTGCTGCGCGTCGTCTGCCGCTGGCAGGGCATCGACGGTGACGTGCGCCGGGAAGCGACCCGGCGCCGGGTCCGCGCCTTCCTGGAACGAACCATGCCCGCCGCCGAAGCGGGTGAGTTCAACGAAGCCATGATGGAGCTGGGCGCGCTGGTCTGCCTGCCCAAGGCCCCCCTTTGCCGCCAATGCCCCCTGCAGCGCGGCTGCTTCGCCTGCCGCCACGGCCGGGTTGGCTCGCTGCCGGTCAAGGGCAGGAAAAGGCCGGTGCCGGAATACCGGGTGGCGCTGGCCCTGATCCGGCGCCGGGGAAAAATATTCATTCAGCGGCGCCCGGAAAACGGCCACCTGGGGGGCTTGTGGGAGTTCCCCGGCGGCAAGTGCCGCCAAGGGGAGGCTCCCGGGGCGGCGGTCGTGCGCGAGTGCCGCGAGGAGCTGGGTGCGGAGGTGCAGGCGCTGGAGGAACTGGCCGTGGTGCGCCACGCCTATTCCCATTTCAAGGTCGTGCTGCACGTTTTCATCTGCCGGAAAACGGGGGGCAGCCTGCGTACGGGACAGCCCCATGCCTGGGTGAAAGTCCAGGACCTCGACCGCTATCCGTTCCCCGCGGCGAATCACAAGTTCTTTCCAAAACTAAAAGATCATCTGGACAGGATCTCGGTGTAAGGCGCAGGGCGGAGGGCGTAGGGAAGAAATGGATCCCCGGTGTCTTTCATTTTCTTGCCATACATCTTGTACCCTACACCTTACGCCGAGTTATATGCACCTCTTTTTTGACATTGAGCGAGCCCTGTGCTACCATTTCGTTTCCTCACGGCGATTCAGCCGGGCAAGCCGCTAGACAGAGGTGGAAAATGTTCAAGTCCCTGGTGCCGAAAAACGAGATATTTTACGAGCTGTTCGACCAGATCAGCGCCAATACGGTCGAAGGGGTGCAGCTGCTGCTCAAGATGCTCGATGATTGCGGGCACTACAACGAGCACGCCGTCAGCATGAAGTCGTTGGAGCACCAGACCGACCGCCTGGTGCACAGCGTCATGTCGCACCTGCACAAGACCTTCGTCACCCCTATCGAGCGCGAGGACATTCACCAGCTGGCGGTGCGCCTCGATGATATCCTCGACCTCGCCGAGGCCGCCAGCTCGCGCATTGACCTCTACCGCCCCTGCGCCGTCCCGCGCGAGGCCAAGGAACTGACCGTGGTGCTGCTGGAGAGCGTCAAGCTGGTCAAGGAGATGGTCGGCCTCCTGCGCAACCTGAAAAAGCCGGCGCGCATCATGGAGCTGACCGTGGAGATCAACCGCCTGGAGGATCAGGCAGACCATATCCGCCGCAGTACGCTGGCCCGGCTGTTCCGCGAGGAGAAGGACCCTTTCGAATTGATCAAATGGAAGGACATACTGGAATACATCGAGCGCGCCACCGACCGCTGCGAGGACGTAGCCGACATCACCGAGGGCATCGTCCTGGAAAATACCTGAGCCCTGCGCCATCATGATGATACTGGTCGTCATCATCGTCATCCTGGCCCTGCTCTTCGATTTCATCAACGGCATGAACGACGCCGCCAACTCGGTGGCGACCATCGTTTCGACGCGCGTGCTGTCTCCCCGCCAGGCGGTGCTCTGGGCCGCCTTCTTCAATTTCGCCGCCGCCTTCCTTTTCGGCGTGCACGTGGCCAACACCATCGGCAAGGGGATCATCGATACTCAGGTCGTCTCCGCGCCCATGATCCTGGCCACGCTGGTCGGGGCCATCATCTGGTCCTATGTCTGTACTCACTTCGGCTTCCCGATCAGCGTGTCGCACGCCCTGGTCGGCGGCCTGATCGGCTCGGCCCTGGCCAAGAGCGGGGTCAGGGCGCTGGTCGTTCCCGGGCTGCTGAAGATATCGCTGTTCATCGTCCTGGCGCCGTTGATCGGGCTGGTGCTGGGCTACCTGGTCATGCTGCTGGTCATGTGGACCTGCCACAAGCGGTCTCCTCAAGTGGTGGACCGCTGGTTCCGTCGCCTGCAGCTGCTCTCGGCCGCCCTGTACAGCATCGGCCACGGCACCAATGACGCCCAGAAGACCATGGGCATCATCGCCATGCTGCTGTTCTCCACCGGCCACTTGGGCAGCACGTTCTATGTGCCGTTCTGGGTGATCATCAGCTGCTATCTGGCCATTTCCCTCGGCACCCTGAGCGGCGGCTGGAAGGTGATCGAGACCCTGGGCATGAAGATGACCAAGCTCAAGCCGGTGCACGGCTTTAGCGCTGAAACGGCCGCGGCCACATCCATACTTTTTTCGACTTTCCTGGGCGTCCCCGTCTCCACCACCCATACCATCACCGGCGCCATCATCGGCGTCGGCGCCACCACCCGCCTGTCGGCTATCCGCTGGGGCCTGGCCTACCGCATCGTCTGGGCCTGGATCCTGACCATCCCCGGCTCGGCGCTGATCTCGGCCCTGTGCTGGTACGGCATAGCGCTGCTGCATCTGCCGGGCTGATTTCGGGGATCGGCTGGTCTTAACATCTTGACAATCCCCGCAAAACTGATAAAATCAATTCTATCCCACCATTGATTCCGCTTTCAATTCGACCGTCTCAAAAGAGAGGAGGAAAAAAGTGGCGAAAAAAAGATGGGCATTCGAAGTCGTGCCGTTCTGCCTGGCGGCCATCATGATCCTGGGCGGCTGCAGCCGGCAAAGCCAGCAGGCGAATTCGCTCCAGATCAAGGGCTCGGACACCATGGTCAACCTGGGCCAGGCCTGGGCCGAAGCGTTCATGAAGAAGGCCCCCAACGTCTCCGTGGCCGTCACCGGCGGCGGCTCGGGCACCGGCATCGCCTCCCTGCTCTCCAGGACCTGCGACATCGCCGAACTGTCGCGCGAGCTCAAGCCGGAGGAGCTCGCCATGGCCAAAAAGAAGGGCCTTGACCCGCAGCAGATCACCGTCGCCCTGGACGGCCTGGCCGTGGTGGTCCATCCCGCCAACCCGCTTTCGCAGCTGACCATGGAGCAGCTGGCAGCCATCTTTTCCGGCAGGGTCACCAATTGGAAGGAGATCGGCGGCGCCGACCTGCCCATCGTGGTGCTGTCGCGCGAGGTCAACTCCGGCACCCATGTCTATTTCAAGGAACACGTGCTGCGCGGCGAGGATAAGAACAGCCAGGCGGAATTCGCCGCCAACGCCCTGATGCTGCCCAGCTCGCAGGCCATCGCCGACGAGGTGGACCAGAACCCCGGCGCCGTAGGCTATTACGGCATGGGCTACATCTCCCCGAGCGAGAAAGCCCTTGCCATCGCCAGGGACGCCGCCTCTCCCTACGTGCAACCGACCATTGAAAACGTGGTCAGCCAGGCTTATCCCATCTCGCGCCCGCTGCTCATGGTCACACGCGGCCAGCCCGAGGGCCTGGTGGCCGATTTCCTCGATTTCGTCCTGAGCCCGGAAGGGCAGAAGATCGTGGTAAAGATCGATTTCGTGCCGGTGAAAAAGATCTGACGCGCGATGACCCCCAACCGCCTGCGCAAGCTGAAGGAATGGCTCATTGAGAAGGCCATCCTGCTCAGCGGCGTGTTCTCGGTGATTTTCGTGCTGCTCATCTTCCTGTTCCTGCTGCGCGAGGGTTTTTCCCTTTTCCGCGGCGAAAGCGTGGGCGACTTTCTCTTCGGCAAGAGCTGGTACCCCATCTCCGATCCGCCGCGCTTCGGCATCCTGCCGCTGATCATGGGCTCCCTGCTGGTCACGCTGGGCGCGGCAGCGATCTCCGTCCCCATCGGCATCGCCGCCGCCCTGTACATCGCCGAGATTGCCCCGGGCCGGCTCAAGGAGGGACTGAAAGCCGGCATCGAGCTCCTGGCGGCCATTCCCTCGGTGGTCATCGGCTTCATCGGCATGATCACTCTCGGCCCCTGGATCAAGAACCTCTTCAACATCCCCACCGGCCTGACCGCCCTGACCGGGTCGGTCACCCTGGCCTTCATGGCCATGCCGACCATCGTTTCCATCGCCGAGGACGCCATCACCGCCGTGCCCCGCCAGTACCGCGAGGCGGCCATCGCCATGGGGGCCACGAAATGGCAGACCACCTGGCGCATCGTGGCCCGCGCCGCCCGGCCGGGCATGGTCGCCGCCGTCATGCTGGGCATCGGCCGCGTCATCGGCGAGACCATGGCCGTGATGATGGTCACCGGCAACGCCGCAATGATCCCCTCCAGCATCCTGCAGCCGGTGCGCACCCTGACCGCCACCATCGCCGCCGAGATGGGCGAGTCGGTCCAGGGCGGGGCCCATTATGCCGCCCTGTTCGCCATCGGCATCGTGCTCTTCGTCATCACTTTCCTGATCAACGGCGTGGCGGACCTGTACCTGCACCGCTCGCGCAGGTGACCATGAGCGCGCGCCTGGCCCAGAAGATCGCCTTCGCCGTCCTGCTGCTGGCCACCCTGCTGGTGGTCTTTCCCGTGATCATCATCCTGGGGATCATCGTGGCCAAGGGCGCCAGCGCCATCAGCTGGGAGTTCCTCTTCTCCATGCCGCGTGACGGCATGACCGCCGGCGGCATCTTCCCGGCCATCCTGGGCACGCTGTACCTGGTTCTGGGCGCCGTCCTTTTTGCCGTGCCGCTGGGGGTGCTGGCCGCCGTCTACCTGGTCGAGTATTCCAGCGACAACTGGTTCTCGCGGCTGGTCAAGCTGGCCATCGTCAACCTGGCCGGCGTGCCCTCGGTCGTCTACGGCCTGTTCGGCCTGGGCATTTTCGTCACTTTTTTCCGCTTCGGCGCTTCCATCCTGTCCGGGTCGCTCACCCTGGGCATCATGATCCTGCCGGTGATCATCACCTCGGCGCGCGAGGCGCTGGAGAGCGTGCCCCGTCACTTCCGCACCGTCAGCCTGTCGCTGGGAGCCAGCCACTGGCAGACCATCCGCCATTCGGTCCTGCCCCATGCCCTGCCGGGCATCCTGACCGGCATGATCCTGGGGCTGGGCCGCGCCGCCGGCGAGACCGCTCCCATCCTGTTCACGGTGGCCGCTTTTTACCTGCCGCGCCTGCCGCAGTCGGTCTTTGACCAGACCATGGCCCTGCCCTACCACCTGTACGTCATCTCCACCCAGGTGCCGGGCATCGCCGAGAACGTCCGCTACGGGACGGCGCTGGTGCTGCTGACGCTGGTGCTGCTGCTGAACCTGGCCGCCATCCTCCTCCGCTCGCGCTTCCGCAGGAAGAAGAAATGGTAAGCGCCGGGGTGAAATTCTCGATTCTCGGCCTGCATGTGCATTATGGCAAGCTCTGCGCCCTGCGCGACCTCAGCCTCGATATCCGGGCCAACGAGATATTCACCGTCATCGGTCCCGCCAACTCTGGCAAGACCACCTTTCTCCATGCCCTGAACCGGCTGGTGGACCTGGTTCCCGATTGCCGCTTGAGCGGCGAGGTGCGGCTGGACGGGGTCAACATCCGCGCCGGGCTGGAGGTCGAGGCCCTGCGGCGCAAGGTGGGCATCGTCTTCGCCCTGCCGTTGCCCCTGCCCATCTCCATTTTCGAGAATGTGGTCTACGGGCTGCGCATGCAGGGCATCCGCGACCCCCGCTTACTGGACGAGGCCGTGGAGCGAAGCCTGCGCGAGTCGTACCTCTGGGATGAGGTGAAGGACCGCCTGCGCACGCCAGCGATGAACCTCTCCGGCGGCCAGCAGCAGCGCCTGTGCATGGCCCGCATCCTGGCCGGCCAGCCTGATGTCCTGTTGTTCGACGAGCCCACGTCCGGGCTCGACCCGATCTCCACGGCCCGCATCGAGGAGACCATGCTCGACCTGAAGGAGAAATATACCATTGTGCTGGTGACCAACAATGTGGCCCAGGCGGCCCGGGTGGGGGAGCGCACCGCTTTTTTCCTGATGGGGGACCTGGTCGAGGTCAGCGCGACCAGCAAGATGTTCACCACGCCGGTGGACAGCCGCACCAGCGACTACATCACCGGCAAGTTCGGATGAGCATGAGCGGCATCGCCATCGCAACCCAGCGGCTCGACCTGTTCTACGGCGATTTCCAGGCCCTGACCGCCATTGACCTGCAGGTGCCGGAGCGCGAGGTGACGGCCCTGATCGGCCCCAGCGGCTGCGGCAAGAGCACCCTGCTGCGCGTCTTCAACCGCATGAACGACCTGATCGATGGCGTGCGCGTCAGCGGCCGGGTCCTGGTCGGCGACGAGGACATCTATGCCCCCGGCGCCGACCTGCTGCGCCTGCGCGAGAAGGTGGGCATGGTCTTCCAGCGCCCCAACCCCTTCCCGTTGACGGTGTTCGACAACATCGCCTTCGGCCTGGCCGTGCATAAGCTGGCCCCGCGCCGGGAATACGACATGATCGTGGAGCAGGCGCTGCGCGACGTGCTGCTCTGGGACGACCTCAAGGACAAGCTGCAGCGCTCGGCGCTGACGCTCTCGCTCGAGCAGCAGCAGCGCCTGTGCATCGCCCGCGTCCTGCCGCTGAAGCCGCAGGTGCTGCTGATGGACGAGCCCTGCTCGGCCCTCGACCCCATCGCCACCCTGCACATCGAGGAGCTGATGCAGAAGCTGAAGCAGGAGTACACCATCGTCATCGTCACCCACAACATGCAGCAGGCGGCGCGCGCCTCGGACCGCACCGGCTTCATGTACCTGGGTAAATTGATCGAGTTCGGCACTACGGCCAGGATATTCACCCAGCCCGCCCAGGAACTCACGGAAAACTACATCAGCGGCCGCTTCGGCTGAGGCCAGGAGAAAAACCATGTCCAGGGAGCATTTTCAGAACATGCTGCGCGAGGTGGAGCACGAGCTGGTGAGCATGGGCGAGATGGTCGTCGCGGCCATCGACCGCTCCGTGCAGGCGCTCAAGCATGTCGACAAGGCCGAGGCCGAGGCCATCATCGCCGCAGATGCCGCCATCAACTGCAAGCGCTGGGACATCGAGAACAAGTGCGTCCAGCTTTTCGCCACCCAGCAGCCCGTGGCCGGCGACCTGCGCGAGATCGTCTCCTTCATGGACCTGGTCTCCAACCTCGAGCGCATGGCCGACCACGCCAAGGGCATCGCCAAGATCGTGGTCATGCACGACCAGACGCCGCTGCTCAAGCCGCTGATCGACATCCCGCGCATGGCGGAAAAGGCCGGCGCGATGATCCGCAAGAGCCTGCACGCCTTCATCACCCAGGACGTGGCCGCGGCCAAGGCCATCATCGAGATGGACAACGAGGTCGACGCGCTCTACGAGCAGATCTTCCGCGAGCTGCTGACCTACATGATGGAGGATCCCCGGACCATCACCCGCGCCGTCTACCTGATCTGGGTCAGCCACAACCTCGAGCGCATCGCCGACCGCGTGACCAACATCTGCGAGCGCATCATCTTCATGGTCACCGGCGAGATCTGCGGCAACTGATATTCCCGACGCTTGCGGGGAGAATTATTTTAATAATATTTTCCAATCTATTGACAGCCGTGAAAAATGAATTATAATCGGATGCGAGTAGTGGAGGCAATGAAATTGAAAAAAGCCATTCAGGCCATCGCGTTGAAGGAAGCTGAAAATCCCGGCGAGGAGGCCGAACCTCCAAGCAGTGCGCTGCTGGAGGAAAGCAACGCTCCTGCCCCGTCGTTGCTGTTCCCCGAGCTCATCCAATTCCCGAATTCCAAACCCGACAGGACATTTCTGAAGATCGGCGCGCGCTCGCTGCAGTTCCAGAGGAAATTCTTCCCCCTGGCCACCACCGCCGACTGGAACAGCTGGGAGTGGCAGCTGCGCAACAGCATCACCCGCTGGCAGGCGCTGCAGAAGGTCCTGCAGCTTTCCGACGACGAAGTCCGGGCCATGGCCGACGAGAGCGGCAACCTGCCGCTGCGCCTCACCCCCTACTATGCCAGCCTGCTCGATGCCAACGATCCGCTGCAGCCGCTGCGCCGCTGCGTCGTGCCGGTCACGGCGGAGCACCTCATCTCCTGCGGCGAGGCCGCCGACCCGCTGGGCGAGGACACGCACAGCCGCGTCCCCGGGCTGGTGCACCGCTACCCCGATCGCGTGCTGTTCCTGGTCACAGGCTTCTGCTCGACCTACTGCCGCTACTGCACCCGCTCGCGCCTGGTGGGCGACCAGAACAAGCGCCATCTCAACCGCGATCAGTGGGACCGCGCCCTTTCCTATATCGAGATGAACCCCGACATCCGCGACGTGCTGCTCTCCGGCGGCGACCCGCTGACCCTGCCCGACAGCAGCCTGGAATACCTGTTGTCCCGCCTGAGCCGCATCCCGCACGTCGAGTTCGTGCGCATCGGCTCCAAGGTGCCGGTGGTCCTGCCGCAGCGCATTACCCATGCGCTGGTCAACCTGCTGAAGCGCTTCCGCCCCCTGTGGCTGAGCCTGCATTTCACCCATCCCGACGAGATCACCCCGGAGACGGCGCAGGCCTGCGAGCGCCTGGCCGACGCCGGCATTCCCCTGGGCAGCCAGACCGTGCTGCTGAAGGGCATCAACGACTCGGTGCCGGTGATGAAGAAGCTGATGCACGAGCTGCTGAAGATCCGCGTCCGTCCCTATTACCTCTACCAGTGCGACCCCATCCTCGGCTCATCGCACTTCCGCACCCCGGTGGAGAAGGGGCTGGAGATCATCGAAGGCCTGCGCGGCCATACCAGCGGCTACGCCGTGCCGCACTATGTCGTCGACGCCCCGGGCGGCGGCGGCAAGATCCCGCTGCTGCCCGACTACTACCAGGGGCGCGCCGACGGCGACGTGCTGCTGCGCAATTACCAGAAGAAGACCTTCCGCTATCCCGACGCAGAGGGCACGCAGCCATAACGTCGAAAGCAGCGGGGAGCGCTTGCATCTCTGTCCCGGTTGGCTTACAATCCCACTGCGCCGTCCATTGGAGAAAAACCCATGACCATCGGCTTGACCTATGACCTCAGGCAGGATTACCTGGATGCAGGCTACAGCCGTGAGCAGACGGCCGAATTCGACCGCGCCGACACCATCGAAGGCATCGAGGATGCCCTGCTGGCCCTGGGGCACCGCACGCAGCGCATCGGCAACATCAAGAACCTGGTGCGGCGGCTGGCCGCCGGCGAGCGCTGGGACATGGTCTTCAACATCTGCGAGGGCATGTTCGGCCTGGGCCGCGAAGCCCAGGTACCGGCCCTGCTCGATGCCTATGAGATCCCCTACACCTTTTCCGGGCCGCTGATCCTGGCCCTGGCTCTGGACAAGGGCATGACCAAGACGCTGGTGCGCTCGTTCGGCGTGCCGACCCCTGATTTCGCCGTGGTCGCCGTTGCCGAGGACATTGCCGCCGTCTCGCTGCCTTTCCCGCTCTTCGCCAAGCCCCTGGCCGAGGGCACGGGAAAAGGCATCGATTCCCGGTCCAAGGTCGACTCCCCGCGGCAGCTGGCCGTTGTCTGCGGCGAGCTGCTGGCGAAGTTCAGCCAGCCGGTGCTGGTGGAGACCTACCTGCCCGGGCGTGAGTTCACCGTCGGCATCGTGGGCAGCGGCAGTGAGGCCGAGGCCATCGGCGTCATGGAGGTGCTGCTGAAGCCCGAGGCCGAGGCCAATGCCTATTCTTACGTGAACAAGGAAAAATATGAGCAACTGGTGCATTATGCCCTGGCGCCGGCGCTGGAGGCCGCGGCCTGCCGGGACGTGGCGCTGCGCGCCTGGCGCGGGCTGGGCTGCCTCGACGGCGGCCGCATCGACGTCAAGATGGACGGCGGCGGCGTCGTGAATTTCATCGAGGTCAACCCGCTGGCCGGCCTGAACCCGGTGCATTCCGACCTGCCGATCCTCTGCCGCCTGCTGGGCATCCCGTACCGGGAGCTGATCGCGCGCATCGTCGCCTCGGCCTCCAGGAGGCTGCCGCGGTGAAGGGCGATACAGCGCTCGTCCTGCACAACCAGGTCACGGCCGATTCCCCCAAGGACGAGCTGGATGTGCTGGTGCAGGCCGCCGAGGTGGAGAAGGCCCTGGGCGAGCTGGGCTACCGCACGGCGGTCGTCCCTTTTTCGCTGGACGTGGACATGGCCATGCGCGCCATCCGCGCGGCCGACCCGCTCTTTGTCTTCAACCTGGTGGAGTCGGTCGCCGGCGACGGCCAACTGATCCACCTGGCGCCGGCGCTCCTCGACCACCTCGGCCTGCCGTTCACCGGCAGCGGCCAGGAGGCCATGTTCGTCACCTCCAATAAGCTCCTGGCCAAAAAGATGCTGCGGGCGGTTGGCGTCGCCACCCCTCCCTGGCTGGCCGCCGGGAGCGCCCCTGGTGCGGCGGAGCTGGGCGCCGGGACCTACCTGCTCAAATCCGTCTGGGAGCACGCCTCCAACTGGCTGGGCGAAGATTCGATCGTCCGGGCGAAGGACGCCGGCGAGCTGCGCGCGCGGCTGGAGGAAAAAAACGGCGGCACAGGCCGCTTTTACGCCGAGCGCTATATCGAAGGGCGCGAATTCAACCAGGCCATCCTGGCCGGCGAGATGCTGCCCATGTCGGAGATCCGCTTCGTCGAGTTCCCCGACGACAAGCTGCGCATCGTCGACTTCCGCGCCAAGTGGGAGGAGGATTCGTTCGAGTATACCCATACCCGCCGCAGCCTGGATTTCCCCGCCGCCGACCAGCCCCTGCTCGACGAGATGCGCGCCGTCGCCGGTTGCTGCTGGCAGGGCCTCGACCTGGGCGGCTATGCCCGCGTCGATTTCCGGGTGGATCGCGACAACCGACCCTGGGTGCTGGAGATCAACGCCAACCCCTGTTTGTCGCCCGACGGCGGCTTCTTCGCCGCCGCCGAGAGCGCCGGCCTGTCGTTCACGGCGCTGGTGGAGCGCATCGTTGACGATTGCCTTGCGCGCTGCGGGAAAAGCAAGCGCGGGGCGGAGGAATAGATGGAGCAGCAGCAAACGCTGGCATTTCGCGAGGAAGTCAGGGCGGCCGACGCCGCCGCGGTCCGCGACATCGTGGCCTCAACCGGGTTCTTCCATGACCATGAGATCGCCGTGGCGGTGGAACTGGTCGACGAGCGGCTGCAAAAGGGCCCGGAGAGCGGCTACCTCTTCCTGTTCGCCGAACTGGCGGGGCGCACCGTAGGCTACAGCTGCTACGGCGAGGTCGCCTGCACGACGGGCAGCTACGATCTCTACTGGATCGCCGTGCACGATGATTTCCGCGGCCGCGGCATCGGCGGCGTCCTGCTCGGGGAGACCGAGGAGCGCATATTTCGCCGCAACGGCCGCGCCATCTGGGTGGAGACCTCGGGACGGGAAAAGTACCGGCCGACCAGGAAATTCTACCTGCGCAACGGCTACAAGGAGGCGGCGCTGCTGGAAGGGTTCTATGCCGACGGCGACGACAAGGTCGTCTATGTCAAGCGGCTGGGCTGACCATGGTCGAGCGCCTGAAGAAACGGTCGGCCAAGGCGGGACTGCCACCCGGAACCCTGGTCCATATCGGGGCCAAGCGCGGCGGATCGTCCCTGATCCGTATCCTGGACTATGATGCGGAGACCGTCCGCGAGCGGGCACGCGCTGCCGTCGCGGAATGCGTCCCCTTCCGCGATACCGACTCGGTGACCTGGATCGACATCGAGGGGCTGCAGGATATCGGGCTGCTGGACGGCATCGGCGGCTGCTACGGCCTGCACCCCCTGATCCTGGAGGACATCCTCAACACCGACCAGCGCCCCAAGGCCGACGACATGGAGAGCTATATCTATGTCGTCCTCAAGATGCTCGATTTCGATCCTGAAAGCCTGGAGATCGTGTCCGAGCAGGTCAGCGTGGTCTTCGGCCGCAATTACGTCATCTCCCTCCAGGAGGGGCGCGAAGGCGACCTGTTCGAGCCGCTGCGCGAGCGCATCCGCGGCAACAAGGGGCGCATCCGCAAGATGGGCCCCGACTATCTGGCCTACTCCCTGCTCGACACCATCATCGACCATTATTTCATCATCCTGGAAAAGTTCGCCGAGCGCATCGAGGCCCTGGAAGACGACCTGGTCAAAGACCCCAGGCCCGAGACCCTGCAGCAGATCCACCACCTGAAGCGCGAGATGATCTTCCTGCGCAAGTCGGCCTGGCCGCTGCGCGAAGTGGTCAATGTCCTGGAAAAGAGCGAGTCGGAACTGATCCGCCCGGCGACCAAGATCTTCCTGCGCGATATCTACGACCATGCCATCCATATCATCGACAGCATCGAGACCCACCGCGACATGCTCTCCGGCATGCTCGACATCTACCTCTCCTCGGTCAGCAACCGCATGAACCAGGTGATGAAGGTGCTGACCATCTTCGCCACCATTTTCATGCCGCTGACCTTCCTGGCCGGCATCTACGGCATGAACTTCCGCTTCATGCCCGAGCTCGGCTGGCG
>JALOLA010000026.1 GCA_025456205.1 Acidobacteriota bacterium
CATGGTGAACTCGGGGTTGTGCATCAGCGAGATGCCCTCGTTGCGGAAGTTGCGGTTGATCTCGAACACCTTCTCCATGCCGCCGACCAGCAGCCGCTTCAAATAGAGCTCGGGAGCGACGCGCAGGTAGAGGTCGATGTCCAGGGCGTTGTGGTGGGTGACGAAGGGCCGGGCCGAGGCGCCGCCGGGAATGGGGTGCATCATCGGCGTCTCCACCTCGATGTAGCCCCGGTCGTGGAAGAAGCGGCGCAGCGACTGGATAAGGCGCGAGCGCTTGCGGAAAATGTCCTTGGTCCCGGGGTTGACGATCAGGTCCAGGTAGCGCTGGCGGAAGCGCAGTTCCTTGTCCTGCAGGCCATGCCACTTTTCCGGCAGCGGGTGGAACGACTTGGCCAGGAAGGCCAGTTCCTTGACCAGCACCGACAGCTCGCCGGTGCGGGTCTTGAAGACCGTGCCCTGCACGCCGATGATGTCGCCGATGTCCAGCAGGTCGTTGACGGCGAAATCGCGCTCGCTGACCACGTCCTTGCGGATATAGACCTGCAGCCGCTCCTCGCCGTCGAACAGGTGCATGAACACGCTCTTGCCCATGCTGCGGATGGCCACGATGCGTCCGGCGCAGCTCACCTGGGCATCGGCCCGCTTCAGTTCCTCGGCGTCCTTCTCCTTGTAGGCGGCGATGACGGCGGGGAAGCTGTGCGTGCTGTCGAAGCGGTAGGGATAGGCCGTGACCCCGAGCTCGGAAAGCTTCTTCAGTTTATCCAGGCGGACGGAGAACTGTTCTTCCATGCGGCTACCTCATTCATCCAGGATTTTCTTGTTTTTTCTGACCACGACGCCGGCGAAGCGCTCGATGCTCTCCAGGGAGACGCCCGGATTGGTGACCAGGTAGCGGGAGGAGAAATCCTGGTACTGCGGGTCATAGAAGACCCGGCGCTCCCCGGGCAGGTCGATCTCCAGCCAGCGGTGCGGCACCGGCTCGATCCGCTGGTCCTGCTCGCGCAGGAAGAAGCCGTTGACCGGGCGGCTGGCGATGCCGACGCAGGCCAGCAGGGCCTGGGCGACATTGGCGAAGCCGATGCAGTGCCCCCGGCGCTGGGAGAGCACCGAGGCCGCGTCCTGCGGCAGCTCGGCCTCGGTGTATTCGATACGGTTCTTGAGGAAAACGGATATGTTGCGCAGGTAATCGGCCAGCGAGAGCGCCTGCAGGCGCACCTGGTCGAAGGCGAGGCGGACCTCCGGGCCCTGGGCGGCCAGGTAGCCCTCGGCCGTGCCGACGCGGTGGTTCAGGTTGCGCAGGCTGAGGCTGCGGCTCTTGATCCTGAAGTTCAGCCCCCCGGTCGCCAACCGCACCTCCTGCTTGAAGTTGGTGTTGCGGTAATCGCTGAAGACCTGCGGGGCGCGGCAGGCGACGAACAGCTCCAGGCTGCTCTCCTGGCTCAGGGAGGCCCAGGCGGTAAGGAGCAGCAGCAGGACCTTCACGGGATCACCTTGTCCAGGATGGCGTTGATCAGCTTGTAGGACTCGGCGTCGCTGTACTTCTTGGCGATGCGCAGGACGTCGTCGATGATGATCGGCTTCTCCGTTTTAAAATGGGATTCGGCGATGCCCATGCGCAGCAGGTTGCGGTCGACAAGGGCCAGGCGGTTCAGCTTCCAGCCGATCAGGTTCTTGGCGATGGCCGCGTCGATGTCGCTTTTATGGTCCAGGACCCTCTGCACCAGGTCACGGATGAACTGCTCTTCCCTGGCGTTCGGGCTGCGCATCTCGCCCAGGCATTCTTCGATGATCGGTCCGCATTCGTCCGCAGCGCAATTCCGGGCCCGGATCTCTTCAAGGATCTTCTCCGCGATCCGGCCGAGCTTGGAACCGAGGCGTTCCTTGGCCATCGAGTCGTCGATGGGGCTCCCCATCTCGAGGGCTTCATGAAGAAGGCCGCGAATCCCCTGCTCTTCTTCGGAGGTGGGGCTGCTGAAGGCGCGGAAAAATTCATCGATGACCGTCGCGGCCTGGGCCGCGTCGCATTTCAGGGCATCAAGCTCGTAGAGGATCTTTAAGGCGATCTCGCGGCTGTACTTGATGCGGAACATCAGATCTTGGCATCGGCGAAGAGGTTGAGCAGTTCGATGGCCGACTGGGCGGCCTGGAAGCCCTTGTTGCCCATCTTGTTGCCGGCCCTCTCGATCGCCTGGTCGGTGTTGTCGGCGGTGATGACGCCGTAGGTCACCGGCTGGGCGAATTCAAGGTTCAGCTGGGCGATGCCCTTGCTCACTTCCGAGGCGATGAAGTCGAAATGGGGCGTCTCGCCGCGGATGATCGCCGCCAGGCAGATCACGGCGTGGTACTTCTTGCCCAGCAGCAGGCGCTTGACCACCAGCGGGATCTCGAAGGCCCCGGGGACGCGGACGACGTCGATCTCCTCTTCCTTGGCGCCGCTGCGCATCAGGGCGTCCTTGGCCCCGTCCAGCAGCTTTTCGGTGATGAAATTGTTGAAGCGCGAGACCACGATCGCCACCTTGAAACCCTTGGATATCAGCTGTCCCTTGAATTCGTTCATTTTCTTCTCCATGGCCCATAACGTATCCTAAAACGGCCCTCATGTCAAGCCGCAACCGCCCCTCCCGGGCGCCCGGCCGACCCCGCCGGCATTTGACAAAAGCGGCGCGGATGGCCGATAATGGGGCCATGGTCAAGATCCTGCTCGTCGAAGACAACGCCTCCATGCGCGAGATGCTCGCCAGCATCATCGCCGAGAAGGGATTCGCCGTCGATGCCGCCCCCGACGTCGCCTCGGGGCTGGCGCTGCTCAAGAAGAACGACTACGCCATGATCGTCTCCGACCTGCAGCTCCCCGACATGGACGGCCTCAGCTTCCTGAAGCGGGTCCGCGACCTGCAGCTGCCCTTCATCATCCTGACCGCCTACGGTTCGATCGAGAAGGCGGTGGAAGCCATCAAGGAGGGCGCAACCGACTTCATCGCCAAGCCGGTGGACCCCGACTACCTGCTGCTGATGATCGACAAGGCGCTGGCGGCGACGCACATCGCCCGCGAGAACCTGGTGCTGCGCGAGGTGCTGCAGTCGCAGATGGGCCGCACCGTCATCATCGGCAGCAGCCGCGAGCTGCTGCACGAGGCCGAAAAGGTGCGCCAGGTGGCCCAGACCCCGGCCACCGTGCTGCTGCGCGGCGAGAGCGGCACCGGCAAGGAGCTGTTCGCCCGCGCCATCCACGCCCTGAGCGCGCGCCGCGACCGCCCCTTCATCACCATCAACTCGGCCTCCATCCCCGACAACCTGCTGGAAAACGAGCTTTTCGGCCACGAGAAAGGCTCGTACACCGGGGCGCACATGCGCCAGGTGGGCAAGCTGGAGCTGGCACAGGGCGGCACCTTCTTCTTCGACGAGATCGGCGATTTTCCCCTGCACCTGCAGGGCAAGATCCTGCGCGTGCTCGAGGAGAAGTCCATCACGCGCCTGGGCGGCGCCAAGGCCATCGCCCTGGACATCCGCTTCATCTTCGCCACCAACCAGGACCTGGAGAAGGCCGCAGTTGAAAAGCGCTTCCGCCAGGACCTCTATTTCCGCATCACCAGCTTCCCCATCGAGCTGCCGCCGCTGCGCGACCGCAGTGACGACATCCTGCTCCTGGCCGACCATTTCGTCCGCAAGCTTTCGCTGGAGATACGCAAGCGCGAATTCACCCTTTCGGCGCCGGCCCGCGACAAGCTGCTGGCCTATCCCTGGCCGGGGAACGTCCGCGAGCTGCAGAACACCATCGAGCGGGCGGTGATCATCGGCGCCGGCCCCGCCATCCATCCCGAGGAGATCATCCTGCCTGGCCGCTCCTTCCCGGTGCCCGACAGCCTGAGCCTCAACGGCAACCTGAAGGCCGTGGCTTCCAGGGCGCAGAAGCTGGCCGAGAAGCTGAAGATCGCCCAGGTCCTGGCCGAGACCGGCTTCAACCGGGTGCGCGCCGCCGGGATCCTGGAGGTCAGCTACAAGACCCTGCTGGACAAGATCAAGGAATATGGCCTGGCTCCGAAGGATTAAGCTTTTCCTGGTGAGGAAGCTGGCCTGGCTGCTGATCGAGGCCGTCGTCCTCTGCAGCAAGGTCACCGTCAGCGGCCGCGATGCCGTCCTGGCCCTGCAGCGCGACCGCGTGCCGCTGATCTTCATCTTCTGGCACCGCCACATCCTGTTCGTCATCCACCAGTTCCGCGATTGCGGCGCCCGGCCGCTGATCTCCCTTTCCAGCGACGGCGAGCTGGTGGCGGCCGTGGCCGGGGAGTTCGGCATGGACCCGGTGCGCGGCTCATCCTCCAAGGGCGGGGCGCGGGCCTTCCTGGAGCTGGTGCGCAGCGTGCGCCAGGAAAGGTCCCAGGTGCTGATCACCGCCGACGGGCCCAAGGGACCGCCGCGCCGCGTCAAGGAAGGCACGGTGCAGCTCGCCGCCAAGACGGGGGCCTGGGTCGTCCCTGTCAGCTGGGGCGCATCCAGGGTCAAAATCCTGGAAAAAAGCTGGGACCGCTTCCTGGTCCCCCTGCCCTTCGGGCATATCCGCTTCGCCTACGGCGAGCCCCTGCGCATCATGCCCGATCCGGGGCCGGCCGCCCTGGAGTGTGCCCTGGACGGGCTTTCCGCCCGCCTCGACCTCCTGCAGCGGCAGGTCCAGTTCCCCGGCCGTGAACTGTAGCCGATGCTCGCTTGGGGCGCCGGCGCTTTTTTGCTATGATGGGGATGCGAGGAACCAACATGAAAAAGATCAGGAAAGTCGGCATCTTGACCGGCGGCGGCGACTGCCCCGGCCTGAACGCCGTCATCCGCGCCGTGGTCCACACCGCCTGCCGTGACTACGGGCTCGTGGTCTGCGGCATCATCGACGGCTATGCCGGGCTGATCCACAAGAACGTACGCAAACTGGAGCTGGCCGACGTCTCGGGCATCCTGCCCCGCGGCGGCACCATCCTGGGCACGTCCAACCGCGACAACCCCTTCAACTATACCGAGGAGGGCGCGGGCAAGGCAAAGGAGCACCGCGACGTCTCGGCGCAGGCGCTGAAAACCATCGAGTACAACGAGATCGACGTGCTGATCGCCGTCGGCGGCGACGGCACCCAGCACATCGCCAACCAGTTCTACGAGAGGCACGGCCTGCCCGTCGTCGGCGTCCCCAAGACCATCGACAACGACCTGAACGGCACCGACGTCACCTTCGGCTTCGACACGGCGCTGAACATCGCCACCACGGCCATCGACAAGCTGCATTCGACGGCCGAGGCCCACCACCGCGTCATGGTCATCGAGGTCATGGGCCGCTACGCCGGCTGGATCGCGCTGGAAGCCGGCCTGGCCGGAGGCGGCGACGTCATCCTCGTGCCGGAATTCCCCTACCACATCCAGGCGGTCTGCGACAAGATCCGCAGGCGCGCCGATGGCGGCAAGCGCTTCTCGCTGGTCGTGGTCGCCGAGGGGGCGAAGCCCGAAGGTGGCCAGCTGGTCGTCGCCCGCCAGGTCAACGACGCCAGCGACCCCATTCGCCTTGGCGGCATCGCCGCGCAGGTCGCCAACCAGGTCGAGGACATGACCGGCATCGAGAGCCGCTACACCATCCTGGGCCATGTGCAGCGCGGCGGCAGTCCCACTCCCTACGACCGCATCCTGGCCAGCCGCTTCGGCTACCATGCCGTCGAGGCCGCCGTCAACCGCAAATTCGGCCACATGGTCGGCCTGCGCGGCAACGAGATCAAGACCACGCCGATCAAGGAGGCCATCGCCGTGCCGCGGCGCGTCAGGGCAGATGACGATATCGTGCGCACCGCCAGGGCCGTGGGCACCTGCTTCGGGGCCTGAATGGGGCAGCTGATCGTATTCGAGGGCATTGACGGCTCCGGCAAGACCTCGCTGTCGCGGATGTTCCATGACCGGCTGCTGGCCGCGGGCACGCCGGCGATTTGGCTGCGCGAGCCGACCGACTCCCCCCTGGGCCGCAAGATCCGCCGCCTGGCCCAGGACAAGGACGCCATCTCGATCACGGAGGAACTGGAGCTCTTCATCGCCGACAGGCGCTGGGACGTGGAGGCCAACATCCTGCCGGCGCTGCGCTCGGGAACGACGGTGGTCATGGACCGCTATTACTATTCCAACGCCTGCTACCAGGGGGCGCGCGGGCTGGACCTGGAAGGCATCCTGAGCGCCAACCGCGCGTTCGCCCCCGAGCCCGGCATCGTCTTCATCATCGATGTCGCCGTCGAGCGGGCGCTGGAGCGCATCCGCCTGGCCCGGGAAGGCGTGGCCCGGCTGTTCGAGAAAAAGGACTTCCTGGAGAAGGTCCGCGCCAACTACCTGGCCCTGCGCGGCCCCAACCTCGTGCTGATCGACGGCAATCCCGCGCTGGACCAGGTCATGGCCGAGGTGGATCGCCGCTACGGCGAACAGAGCGGGACCTGGTCCCTGCCCCGGGAATGAAGGCGACAGCGGCCGTTGTGCGCGAGAAAAAAGCCCGGCTGCACGCTGGGCTGCAGCGCTGCGGCAGCGTCCTGGTGGCCTTTTCCGGGGGCAAGGACTCGTTCTTCCTCCTGCGCGAGGCCATCGCGGCCCTGGGCATGGACCGCGTCGTGCCCTTCTTTGTCGCCACCCCCTTCAACGGCGAGGCGGCCCGCTCGCGACTGGACCATTTCCGCCGGCACCTGCCCGTCCCGGTGCGCGAACTGCGCCTCGACCTGCTTTCCGGACCGCGCCTGCGCCGCAACCCGCGCCAGCGCTGCTTCATCTGCAAGCAGCGCATGTTCACGGCCCTTACGAAGGAGGCCGCCCGCCTCGGCATCGCCGTGGTGGCGGACGGCTCGACCGCCTCCGACCAGGCCGGGCATCGCCCCGGCCGCCGGGCCCTGGACATGCTGGGCATCGCGTCGCCGCTGCGCGACGCCGGGTTCACCGCCGGCGAGATCGCCGGCGACCTGGCGCGCGCGGGCATCGACAGGTTCCTCCTCACCCCCTCGACCTGCCTGGCCACGCGCTTCCCCTACGGCCATCGCCTCGATCCGCGCGAGATGCGCCTGATCGCCCAGGTGGAGGAATTCCTGGCCGCCCGGGGGGTCTTTCCGCTGCGGGTGCGCCACATCGCGGACGGCGTGCGCGTGGAGGCCGACCCCCGCCATTTCCGCAGGATCCTGGCCCTGAAGGACGACCTGCTGGCATTCTGCCGCGAGCGGGGCTACCTGTTCGTCACCCTCGACCTGGGCGGGATTAAGAGCGGGCCGTGGGACAAAGTAAAAAGACGTTAGAGGTTAGACGTTAGACGTTAGCAAGAAAATCAACGGATGACTGACGTTAGACGTTAGCAAGAAAATCAACGGATGACTGACGTTAGACGTTAGCAAGAAAATCAACGAAAGATATTGGATACAGCCATTCATTTTCGTCTGCATGCTAACATCCAACATCTTGCTAACATCTAACGTCTAACGTCCAACATCTTCTTCTCAAGTGTTGACAGATCGACGGATATTGTGTATGATAACCACGATTCTGGAGGAACTCAATGGCAAATCATGACTCGGCAGTAAAGAAGCACCGGCAGGACGAAAAGAAGAGAATGGTCAACCGCATCAACCGTTCCAAGATGAAAAATAAAATCAAGGCCCTGAAGAAGAAGGTCAGCGTCGGCCAGCGCGACGAGGCCGCCAAGCTCCTTCCCGACGCCATCGCCATCATCGACATGACCGTGCGCAAGGGCACCATCCACAAGAACACCGGCTCGCGCTACAAATCCAGACTGCTCGGGTTGCTCAACAAAAGCGAAAAATAGTCCTCCTGGATGGTACTTCCCCGCGGCTACATTTCCCACAGCCAGATCCGGGCCTACCGCGAATGCCCGCTGAAATACCGTTTCTATTACGTCGATAACCTCCAGCCGCCCGTCAACGAGAAGATCTTCCTGGGCGAGGTCTTCCATGCCGCCGTCGAGCATTATTTTCGCGAGCGGATCAGCGGCTCCCCGCCCGCGGACGATGTTGTCGAGGACTTCTTCTGCGCCGCTTTCGACGATGCCTCCCCGGAGCGCAAGGTCTCCTGGCAGTCCCCCCGGGGCGAGACCAGGGAAAGGGGGCTGGCTTTCCTCCGCTACTTCCTCAAGAATGTCGCCCCGCAAGCGCGGCCGCTGATGGTGGAGAAGGAGCTCTCCGCCGAGCTTCCCGGCAGCGGCGTGCAGCTGAAGGGCGTGATCGACCTGGTCGAGGAGGATTTCTGCATCACCGACTTCAAGACCACCACCGGCAGGTGGAGCGCCAGCCGGGTGCGCAACTCGCCGCAGATGATCATCTACAAGTACCTCTTCGACCGCAGCTTCGGCCCGCTGCCGTCCAGCATGAAATACGAGGTCTTCTACGGCAAAAAAGCGGGGAACGTCCGCCACCAGACCCTGCCTGTGCTCCCCGCCCCCGATGCCGTCGACAGCCTGCTGGCCATGATCGCCCAGGTGGCGGAGCGCATCGCCGCCGGCGCTTTCGAGCCCAACGTGACCGTTTTCTGCCGCAATTGCGAATTCCGCTCCCGGTGCCGCGAAAAAGCCCCGGCCTGAGAACCGCCAAAAATCCCGATTGACATTTTTTGATTTTCAGGGCATATATTTACCATCAGGTCCCATTGCGGAGAACGGATGGAAAAGCGGCGCGACCAGCGACTGAAGAAAAAACTGCCGGTACGTTTCTATTTCGAGGGCCGGGGCTTTCTCTCCTTCACCGGCGACCTTTCCCGCCGCGGAATTTTCCTCCAGACCCCTCACCCCTGCCCCGCCGGCCGCGGCATCAACATCGAGATCGAAGGCCTGGGCGAGCGCGTCCACCTGGCCGGATTCATCATCTGGAGCAAGGACGACATGGGGCAGCCCTGGATGCTCTTCCCGGGCGGCATGGGCGTGCAGCTGCTGAATTACCAGAAGGAGGGCTACCAGGCCCTGCTGGGGGGATAAGCGAGAAAGACGAAGAAAGTGTTAGTGTCAGTGCTGGTGTTAGCAAGAGAAGAGATGGATTCCAAGTGTCAGTGGCAGTGACAGTGTCAGCAAGATAAAAGGCAGTTATCGGTGATAGTGATAGTGGTAGCAAGAAAAGATAAAAATTAAGCTATAGGCAATACTGGGCATAATTGCCAAGCAATGACCTGATGCTTCTCTTTCTCGTCACGCGTTACGCGTCACGCGTCACGTTTTTCGAGTTCCTCAAGGAAATCCACGGCGCGGCGCAGGTGCGGGATGACGATCGACCCGCCCACGACCAGGGCGACATGGAACGTCTCGAACAGCTCTTCGCCGCTCGCCCCCTGTTCCTTGGCCTGGATGAGGTGGTAGGCGATGCAGTCGTCGCAGCGCAGCACCAGCGAGGCGACCAGGCCGAGCAGCTCTTTGGTCTTGGCGTCGAGGGCGCCGGCATGATAGGCCTGCTCGTCCAGTGCGAAAAAGCGCTTGATGCCCAGGCTGCCGCGCTGCAGGATCTTGTTGTTCAGCTCCTGGCGGAAGCGGGTGAATTCGTCGTACTTGCCCATGTGTTGCCTTTCCTTATGTCCTAGAGGATCTTTACCTTGAATACGTGGGTCTTGGCCGGGGGCGTCTCTTTTTCCCAGGGCCGGGCATAGTTCATGGCGATCCCGGTCTCGCCGCTGGCCAGGGCGCGGAACGTCCAAATAACGGTCTCGCGGCCGCCCAGCAGCCCGCTCCCCGGCTCCTCCATCTTCTCTTCCTTGAATTCCAGGAGCTTTTTGTCGAGTTCAGCCGCGAGCGCCCAGCTGTAGCCGGTCCCTGGGCTCGACAGGAAGCGGACGGCAAAGAGCGAGCCGGCCGCAACCTGGATGCAGGTCTCGGCTTTTTCCGACATCATGAACACGGGCATCTCGTCCTCCACGCCGTCCCGGGCGGTGACCGCATAGGCCCCGGCGGCCGTTGCCAGGACGCAAATAATCGAAGCAGTTGTTCTTTTCATTGTGTCCTCACCCACTGCATGATACGCGCAGGAGTACAAAAAAACAATAAGGTAGAACTAAAATTCCAAGCACCAAGCATCAAATTCCAAATAAATTTCAAATTCCAATGACCAAAAAAATAAAAAGTGTTAGTGATAGTGGTTGTGAATGCGCTAGGTTAAATTTTCTTTCTTTTCTTCGTTTGGGTCATTGGTGCTTGGTGCTTGTTTGGGATTTGGAATTTGTGTTTTGGAATTTTATTCCGATTCTTTGGATCTCTCTTCCATCCATGTTACCGCCGCCATGGCGAGCTCGGACGGAGGCCAGCTGTGCTTGCCCGGGAACACGCTCAGCCGGCAGGGAAACCCCAGATGCAGGAGTTCCTTTTCCAGTTCTTTCATTTCCCCGTAATTGAAATCTTTCCGGCCCACGGTGCCGAACCAGGGTATTCCCGCCATGTCCGCTGGGGCGAGCCACTCGGGGAGGCCGCCGCCGCAGCCGATCACGCCGGCCGGGCGGATATTGAGCAGGCGGGCCAGGCCGCAGGCCACGCGCGCGCCGCCGGAGAAGCCCGCGGCATAGACCCGGGAATCGTCAATGCGCAGGCGGGCATGCGCATCGTCCCATACGGCCCCGGCCGCCTCATAAACGTCTTTCCAGGGACCATTGCGCGAATTGTTCGACGCGATCAGGATCCAGCCGTATTTTTCCGCCGCCGCCCGGAACAGGGCGACGGGTATGGCGCCGCGGCCGCCGGGATCGAAGCAGAACATGATCGGCCAGCGCCGTCCTGTCGCGTAGTTCGAGGGCAGGTAAAGGGCATAGCTTTGCGCCGGGTCCTGCAGGGAGATGACGGGGTCGATGACCTGTCCGAGCTGCCAGGCTTCGTCGGCCGCGGCCGGAAGCGCGGCCAGCAGCAGCAGCAGGAATATGCGGAGGATGCTCCGGCACACGGCCCGCGGCGATCGCCGGTTCACTGGACGGTGTATACCCAGCCGCGCCGGTCCGCCAGCTCGCCGTATTGGATGCCGGTCAGGGCGGCGAAGAATTTTTGCGCCCAGGGTCCGGTCTGGTTGCCGTTGACCACGCGATCAACGCCGCGGAAGGCGATCTTGCCCACCGGGCTGATGACGGCGGCCGTGCCGGCTCCGAAGACCTCGGTCACCTTGCCGGAGTCGATGCCATCGACGACCTCCTCGATGGTGATGCGCCGCTCCTCGCTGGCGATGCCGAGCTCGGCGGCCAGCTCCAGGACCGACTTGCGGGTGATGCCGTGCAGGATCGTCCCGCCCAGCGCCGGCGTCACCAGCTTGCCGTCGATGACGAAGAAGATGTTCATGGCGCCGACCTCCTCCACGTAGCGGTGCTCGCCGGCGTCCAGCCACAGGACCTGGCTGTAGCCCTTCTGGGTGGCCTCGCGCGTGGCCAGCAGGCTGCCGGCATAGTTGCCCCCGGTCTTGGCCTCGCCGGTGCCGCCGCTGCCGGCGCGCGAATAAGTGTCGCTGACCCACAGGCTGACCGGATTGAATCCCTCCTTGAAATAGGGGCCCACCGGGGAGAGGATGATGTAGAAGAGATAGCTGCTGGAGGGCTTGATGCCCAGCGCCGCCTCGGTGCCGATCACGGTGGGCCGGATGTAGAGGCTCGCCCCTTTCTTGGCCGGGACCCAGCGCTTCTCGACCTTGAGCAGCTCGCATTCTGCCTCCAGGACCACCGCCTCGGGGATCTCGGGCATGCACATGCGCCTCAGGGAACGGTTCAGGCGCCGGGCGTTCTCCTCGGGACGGAACATCAGAATATCGCCTTTGGGGGACAGGTAGGCCTTCTGGCCCTCGAATATCTCCTGGCTGTAATGGAAGACATTGGCGGACGGGTCAAGGACCAGCGGGCCGTAGGGCTTGATGCGCGCCTGGCCCCAGTGGCCGTCGGGGGAGTATTCCATGGTGAACATGTGGTCCGTGAATTGGCGGCCGAAGGGCAGCTTCAGCGGGTCGTCGAAGAGAGGCTTCAGCTTGTCACTGGCGATCAGTTCCCTGGCGATCTTCATCTGTGAACCTCCTGGGTTGACGGGTTTTTCATCTTACCGAATCGCGACGCGGCTTGTCAACCGCGTTCGGTGACGCGGAGGCACAGGTCGTGCACCCAGTCCGTGTAGTCGCGCACGTCGCCGTTGGAAAGCAGGATGACGACCTGGCTGCGGGCGAGGTCAAGCGATCCGATGGTTGCCTTGATCGCGGCGTAATCTTCGCAGACGCGGACCGTCCTTCCCCGGGCCTCGAGGGCGGCCCGCAGCGCGTCGACCGACAGCCGCTCCGCCGCGGGGATCTTCTCCTTTTCAAAGACATCCTTGATCACGACCTCGTCGGCGCCGGCCAGGGCATCCGGCAGGCGGTCCTGGAAGAAATTGCGCCGCAGGCTCCAGGAGCGCGGCTCGAACACCGCGATGACCCTGTGCCCGGGATAGGCGTCGGGCAGGCCGGCGAGCACGCCGGCGATGGCGGTCGGATGGTGGGCGAAGTCGCTGAGAAAAACCGTAGCCCGGGCGGCGCCGAGGAGGGAAAGCCGGCGCTCAACGCCGCTGAACGTGGCCAGCGCCTTTTTCACGGCCGCGGCCGGCAAACCCAGCTCGTCGGCAAGAAGGATCCCCGCCGCCAGGTTCCAGACGTTGTACGGTCCCGGCAGGGGCGAATGAAAGCTCCGCGTGGCGCCGGGGCCGGCCAGGGTGAAGTCATAGCCCCCGCCGGCGGGGGCCAGCGCCGAGATCTCATGGGCGTTGCCGGCGCCGCCATAGAAATCCACCGGGGTGAAGGCGCGCTCGACCGCCCGGCGCGCCATCCCGTAGTCGCCGTTGACGATGATGCGCCCCGAGCCGGGGACCTGGTTGACCAGGTTGCGGAAGCTCTGCAGGTAGGATTCCTCGCTGCGGTAGAAATCGATGTGGTCGTGCTCCAGGGCGGTGAGCAGCAGCAGCTCGGGCCGGTACTTGAAGAACTTGGCCGAGCGGTCGAAAAAGGCGGTCTCGTACTCGTCGCCCTCGCTGACGAAGAAATCCCCGGCGGCCAGGCGGTAATTGGCGGGAAAATTCCCCGGCTTGCCGCCGATGAAGAACCCGGGGCGCAACCCGGCGACGTCCAGCAGGTGGGCCACGAACGAGGCGGTGGTGGTCTTGCCGTGGCTGCCGGCCACCACCACGGAGCGCCGGCCGTGGATGAAAAAGCGCTCCAGGGCCTCGGCCATCGACAGGTACTCCAGCCTGCGGTCGAGGATGAACTCGGCCTCGGGGTTGCCGCGGCTGATGGCGTTGCCGATGACGCAGAGGTCGACGTCGCCGGGGATGTTCGCGGCGGCGAACCCCTGGAACATCGTGACCCCGAGCCCGGCGAGCAGGCGGTCGACCGGCGGGTAGAAGCGGCTGTCCGAGCCGCAGACCTGCCAGCCCGCTTCCTTGAAAAGCCCGGCCAGGGCGCTCATGCCCGTGCCGGCGATGCCGCTCAAGAATACTTTTTTCACCATTTCACCCCGATCGCGCATTGCCAGCGGCCGGCGCCGGTTTTCGTGTCGATGACGGCATCCACTCCCAGAGGCAAGACCCTGGCGCGCTCGGCGTGGCCGAAGGGCAGGTCGTGAATGACGGGGATGCCCAGCCCCGACAGGCGCTCGCGCCAGCGCCCGTAGAAGGACCTCTTCTCCGCCTTGTCCCGGAAGCAGCCGGGGAACTCCCCCAGCAGCAGGGCGCGCAGGCGCCCGAACACTCCGGCCTGCTCGCATTGCCACAGCATGCGGTCAAGGCGGTAGGGCCTTTCATTGACGTCCTCCAGCAGCAGGATGCGCCCCTTCACTTCCGGTTGGCAGGGCGTGCCGAGCAGCGAAACGAAGTTGGACAGGCAGCCCCCGGTGAGCTGGCCCCGGGCGCGGCCGGGGCAGAGCACCTCGCCCTCGAAGCTCATGGGAGGCTGGTTGGCGGTCAGGGCCGCCAGGACCGCTTCGCGGTCGTAGTTGCCGGAGGCCAGCCCGCTGTAGGCCATGGGCCCGTAAAAAACGATCATCTGGCGCTTGTCCAGCAGGTACCACAGCAGGTAGCTGACGTCAGAGGAGGCGACGACGATCTTCGGCGCAGGGATCGCCAGCTCTTCCAGCAGCGGCAGCAGGTAGTTGCAGCCGTAGCCGCCGCGCCCGGCCCAGACGGCTTTGATGCCCGGGTCGCAAAAGAAAGCCTGCAGCTCGTCCAGGGCCTGCCGCGGCGGCCGCGAGCGGAAGTCCTCGCCGGCAAGGGGATTTTTCACCTCGCGCGGGCGAAATCCCAACGCGCGCAGGGCCTGCAGCCCCTGGCCGCGGAAGGGCTCCCGGGCCGGCGACGACGGCAGGAAAATGCCGACCGCGTCGTTGGGCAGCAGCGGATCAGGCCGCAGGCGCATTTTTGGCGAACCTCAATACCACGGTCGTGCCCAGGCCCGGGCGTGACTCGATCTCCAGGGAGCCGCGGTGCAGCTCCAGGAAGCGGCGGGCGATGACCAGCCCCAGGCCGGTCCCCAGGTCCTTGGAGGAGAACTCCTCCCTGGCGATGCGCTCCAGCTCTTCGGCGGCGATCCCTTCGCCGTTGTCGCGGATGCGCACCACGGCCAGGCCCGGTTCCTGGTCCAGGGCCACGTCGATCTCCCCCGCGCCCGCGCCCAGGGCCTCCAGGGCGTTGGTCAGCACGTTGTCGATCACCTGCTTGATCTTCTGGCGGTCGGCGACGACGTCGATCGCACCGGCGCCGGCGGCGGTCACGGAGAAGCGCACCTGGGGGTAGATGGCGCGCAAATGGGCGACCGCCTCGGCGACCAGGTCGTCCAGGCAGAAGGGCTCGGCCTTCAGCTCGTCCAGCTTCGACAGGTTCAGGAAGCCGAACGCCACCCGCCGCAGGTGCTCGGTCTCCTCGATGATGTAGCGCACGGCGCTGGCGATCACCTCGCGCCCCCCTTCCCCCGGGTCCTGCAGCGAGCGCAGGATCTGCTCGGCCGACAGGCGGATCGGCGTCAGCGGGTTCTTCACCTCGTGGGCCACGCGGCGTCCCAGCTGCACCAGCGTCTTCATCCGGGCGATCTCGGAGGCGTTCTGCTGCTGGGCCTGGATGCCCTGCAGCATGGAGTTGAAGCCCAGGTACAGCTCGCGCAGCTCGCTCTCGGAGGGAATGGCCGCCAGCGGCTCGAGGTCGCCGCGCTGGACGGCGGCCATGCCGCGGTTCAGGCGGTGGATGGGGGCGACGATGCGGTTGCGGAAAAAGAACGCCGCCGCCAGGCCGGTCACGATCAGCACGAAGAAGATGGTGACCATGAAGTCGGCGTAGTAGCGCCGGGCGCGCAGCCCGTCGGCGCTGTCAAAGGGGAACTCGATCTGGAAAACGTAGTCCCCGGCCGTCTTGAAGAAGAGCTCCAGGGCGCTCCCGTCCTGGCGCAGCTCGAACGGGCTCCCCTCCCGCTGCAGCTTGTCGCGGATGCGCGAGTTCAGGTGGACCGGCAGCTGCGAGCGGATGATCTTGCGGTGGTCGGAGGTGTAGAGCAGAATGCCGTTCTCGTATACGCTGATGTCGTTCTCCAGGATCTTCTCCAGCAGGAACATGTGCGCCTGGGTGATCTCGCCGCCGCCGGCCAGCAGGTTCTGGATGATGTTCAAGGCCGAGCGGCCGCGGCGGTAGGCGGCCTGGCCGCGGCGCGTTTCCTGGGAGCTGGCGTAGAAATTCAGCGAGAACAGCGAGAACACCGTGGCCGTGATGATGGAAAGGAGGAGCAGGCTGGCGAACACCTTCATGGAAAACGAGCCGAAGAAAGGCCGCCATTGGAATCGGCGCAGGCGCCGCAGGCTGAAGAGCGCCGCCAGCAGCAGGACGAAGCCCAGCACCTTGACGAATTCCGAGAAGGCTTTGAAGAAGGTGTCTTCCGGGTAGAAAATGAGGGCCGTGCCGTCGCCGATCCTGAAGACATGGCCGCTGAAGGCCTGGCCCATGGAGCGGAACCTCACCCAGGCGCCAGCGTCCCCGCTGAGCGCCCCCAGGTCGTCCAGGTTGATGTTGGCCGGGTTCTCCAGGATGCGCCGGTTCCCGTCCAGCTTGATATAGCCGATGCCGGCGCCGGGGATCCTGCGGTTCACGGTGAGGACCGACTGCGCTTCGCGGCTCTTGAGGATGAGGTCGGCCGTGTTCAGCACCTGCACCATGATATAGCCGAGGTAGCGCTCCTTCTGGAAGACATTGATCGTGGCCACGGCCAGGCGCACTTGCTTCCCGAACAGGTCGGCTTCCACGTTCTCCACGTGCCAGAAGGGGAAGAAATCCCTCTTGTCCAGCGGGATGTAGGGGATCTGGTATGAGAACGAGCGCAGCACGCGGCCGTCGGCGGCCACAACGTGGATGCCCGAGGCGATGTTCTCGCGGGCGGCGAGGGTGTTCTTCCAGCCATCGGCCAGCTCGTCGGCAGGCGGGCTGTCGAAAAAAGCGAAGAACGGCGTGTTGCGCGAGTTCAGCTCGTAGACGATCTCGCGGGCCACCAGCTTGGCATAGTCGTCCTGGCTGGCGAAGATCGGCTTCAGGTTCTCGCTGACGAAAACCCGGCGCTCGCGCAGCGCATATTGTCCCAGCCAGGAGCTGGCGGCCAGGGCCAGGAGCAGCAGCGGCACTCCCGCCCGCACCCCGGGCCAGGGCGGCCGCAGGAGCAGGACCGCCAGGGCCAGGGCCAGGAGCAGCGGGCCGGTCACTGGCAGGGGGACCAGGAGGGAAAACAAGGCGAGCAGGGCGGCCTGCAGCAGGACGAGGGGCCAGGCCTTCCTCCCCGGTCCCGGCCCCAGGAACGACGCGGCGGCCAGCAAGGGGGCCGCAAACCAGAAGACGACCAGCGCCAGAAGCCCGAGATACTCCCCATCCAGGGCGAAGTCGCCGAAGGGGAAATCGACGCGGCGCAGGACGGCGTCGGCAGCGAGGAAAGCGGCCAGGGCCGCGCCATTGAAAACGGCCAATGCCAGCAGGTCGCTGCGCAGCTGCATTTTTTTCAGGAGCAGGCGGGCGCCCAGGAACAGGAGGACGAAGAGGGCCAGCAGCTGGAAGACCGAGCGCACGCCGCCGGGGCAAGCCGGGAAATAGATATTGCGCGGGGCCAGCCAGGCGATCCCCCACCATGCCGTGAAGGCCATGGCGGCCAGGGACAGCTGGCGGACGATCGTGCGCAGGGCGCCGCGGCCGCTGCCGGCCAGGAAGATCCCCAGGAAGAAGAGGAAGGCCAGAACGAAGGCCAGGGCCCGGCGCGCCCGCAGCGCGCGCTGTGACAGGGTCGAACCGGAAAACACCAGCGAGAGGATCAGCTGGTCCTGGCTGGCCTTGAGCACGCGGGTGTAATAGAAGCGCCCCTGTGCCTGGTCATAGGAAAAATCGCCGGGCCCGGCGGGCAGGGGCCGGTTGGAGAATTTCAGGTCGAAAACGGGATACGCATACGCGGCCGCCTCATGCAGGGGGCTGGAGCGCAGGTCCATGAAAAATCGCAGATAATAGGTGCGCGGGGCGACCCGGCGCAGGAAGTACACGTCCTGGTTCTTGCGGATCAGCCCCCAGCCGCCTTCGCTCAGGGCCAGGGGCTTGAAGAAGAAGATCTCGCCGACATAGCCGCTGATGATGCCGTTCTCCACCCTGACCAGCGCTTCGCGCTTCTCCAGGTCGGATGCGTCCAGGCGCCCGGCCGCGAAAGCCCTTCCCAGCCGCTCCGAGCGCTGCAGGCAGGCGCGCACGACGACGGCCAGGGCGTTTTCCATGCGCTCGCCGTCCCTCGCGATGCGCGCCTGGACCTGCGCCGGAGACAGCTGCCCGGCAGGGGCCAGGGCGGCCCAGGCCGCGGCCACGGCCAGCAGCAGCGCCAGGGCGGCAAGGGTCAGATCTTTAAGCCGCGGAGATAGTAGAGCTTCCATTCTTTTTCACTGTCGGGGGAATCGCCGCGGCTCATGAACAGGATCAGCTTGTAGAAGACCCGCGACCCGGAAAAGCGCCTTTTGAGGATCAGGTTCAGCGACTGCACGGCGCTGTTCTCCTCGATCTGGATTGACGACCATTCGATCGTCTCGGCCTGCAGCGCGGCGAAGCGCGCCGAGAACTCGTTGATGAACTGCTCGCGGCTCATGGCGCCGCGCAGCGCCAGGGGCTCCTCGAGGTTGAGCACGACGCGCGGCCGGCAGATCGGGGCCAGCGCCGCGAAGCGCCCGTCCTGGATCGCCTCCTGCAGCGGCTGCATGACCAGGTAGTGCTGGGTGATCTGGAGGAGCAGCAGCATGACCTTCAGCATGCTCAGTAGGTGATCAGGCTGTGGACGCGGTAGGCCGACAGCCGGTCGCGGCCGTGCAGGAAGGAGAGCTCGACGAGGAACTCGATGCCCGCCACTTCGCCGCCCAGCTTCTCCACCAGCCTGGCCGCGGCCAGCGCCGTGCCGCCGGTGGCCAGCAGGTCGTCGACGACCAGGACCCGCTCGCCGGGGCGGATGCTGTCCTCGTGGACCTCCAGGGCGTTGCTGCCGTATTCCAGGGTGTACTCCTCGCGCACGGAGCGGTAGGGAAGCTTGCCCGGCTTGCGCGCCGGCACGAAGCCGCAGCCCAGCTTGTAGGCCAGGACGCCGCCGAAGATGAAGCCGCGCGCCTCGATGCCCACGACCTTGTCGATCCCGGCGTCCTCGTCCAGGTACTTCTTCATCATCCGGTTCAGCGCCTGGCGGAAGGCGTCGCCGGCCTGGAGCAGGGTGGTGATGTCCTTGAAGACGATCCCCTGCTTGGGGAAATCCGGCACGTCGCGGATGATCTTTTCCAGGTCCATGGAACCTCCTAAGGGGGCATGATAAACCATCGGCGGCGAATTTGGAAGAAGGCGGGGCCGGGGCGGCCGCCCTACGGCCTGATCTGGATCGTGGTCTTCTGATCGATCTCCAGCGCTTTCTTGCCGAACTCGCCCTTGAGGTCCAGCTCCATGACATAGAAATCGCCGCTGCGGTCGTCACGGTACAGGATCTCGTCGCCGTCCGGGTTCCAGTCGCACACCACCTCGGTCTTGTCCTTGCTGTCCGTGAGCTGCCGGCAGTGGCCCTGCATGTCGAGCAGGTGGATCTCGCCGCCGGCGACGGCAAAATTCTTGGAGCGCAGGTTGAAGATCTCGAACTTGTTCTTCTTGGGATCGCCCTTGTAGTTGAGCCTCAGGCGCGAACAGGCCAGCAGGCCGCTGCCCGGATGCATCTCGCTGTAATGCAGGATGACGCCCTCGAACCATCTCTCGTCATAGTGGTTGAGCTGGGAGATGCGGATCATCCTCGGGTGCTTCAGGTCGCCGCTGCGCAGGACCTTCAGGAAGCCCCTCTCCTCGACGATGAACTGCAGCTCCTTCCTGTCCTGGTCGAAATGCATCAGTATGCCGGTGCGCGATATCTTGGTCAGCTCCGCTTCCTTGTAGTGTTTCAGGTTGATCAGGAAGAGGGGCACCTGGACGCTGATATAGGGATCGTCCTCGAACATCTTGTAATAGGCCGAGATCTTGGCCCGGGCGTAGATGATCTCGTTGGGGGACACCTGCGACATCAGGAGAAAGTTGCCGCTGGACAGCTTGGCCAGGACGCGGCTGGTCCGGCTCTCGTAGTCGTATTCCATGATCTGGTTCTGCCAGCCCAGCGCATAGATGAAGGAGTGGCTGAACGGGTTGAAGCTGAAGGCGGAGATCGCCGGGTAGTCGATCTCGATGATCTGCTGGTCGCCCGTGCCCAGGTCGATCAGCAGGAGCGTGTTGAGCGCATTGACCTTGAGCATGAGCGGGCCGCCGTCCCAGAACAGGACCTTTTCGTATTCCCGGACCACCTCGCCGCGGCGGTTGCAGACGATGTACTTGTTCAGCGGCATCTCGTCCCGGGCCTCCCCGTCCGCGATGGCGAACACCAGCAGGTCGTTGTCCAGGAAGAACCCGTGGGTGCAGCCGGCCGGGACGTTCAGGCGGGTGTTGGCCACGATCTTGATCTTCTGCAGGGGGCCGGGCGTGACCGGCTGGGGCACCGGGGCGGGAGCGGTGGATCTCTGGGCGGTAACGACGGCGGAACCGAGGAGCAGGCATAGCGGCACGATCAGGCGCACGGTCATTCTCTCTCTCCCTTTTCGCGACGAACAAGACATTGTATGCGGTCGCCAGGAAAAAAACAACCCGGCGCTTTTATATCATGCCGCAAGCCGGCGCTATGGCCGGGCCAGGTTCTGCAGGATGAAGTCCCGCGCCTGCTCCAGGGCGCGGGCCCGGTGCGAGATCCTGTTCTTCGTGGCCAGCGGCAGCTCGGCGAACGTCCGTCCCAGCGGCGGGTAGAGGAACAGCGGGTCATAGCCGAAGCCGCCCTCGCCCCGCTTCGCGCGCAGGATCTCGCCGGCGACCTCGCCGCGAAAGGAGGCCAAGGGGGTCCCCTGCCGGGAGATGCATACGGCGGAGACGAAGCGGGCGCTGCGGTCGGCGACATTCTCCATTTCGGCCAGCAGCTTGGCGATGCGCTCGTCGTCGCCGGCCCCGCTGCCGGCATAGCGGGCGGAGAGCACGCCCGGCCGGCCGCCCAGGGCCGCGACCTCCAGCCCGGAGTCGTCGCCCAGGGTATCCATGCCGCTGAGGGCGGAGAAGAAATCGGCCTTCAGGCGGGCGTTGCCGGCGAAAGTCCCGGATGATTCCTCGATGTCCGCGGTCAGCCCGAGGTCGCTGAGCGAGAGCAGGCGCAGCGCCGCGCCGCCGGCCAGCAGGAATGCCTCGATCTCGCGCTTCTTGCCCGCATTGCGCGTGGCCAGCAGCAGCGGGGTCATAGGTTCTCGGAGAGGACCTCTTTCACCCCCTGGAGCAGCATGACCTTCTCGAGAAAGTCGCGGTTCTTGTTCTCCGAGGTGCTGAAAATGATCTCGAACTCGTAGCCGCCGTCGCGGCGGTTGAGGCGGGCGCTGGAATAGTGGATGTTCAGCTCGGTCAGCACCTGGCGCAGGTCGACCAGCAGCGACGCCCTCTCCTCGGCGCTGATCAGGTAGACGAAGTTGCGCTTCTGCTTCTCCAGGAAGGCCAGCAGCAGCTTGAACACGGTCAGCACGACGACCACGAGGATGGCGACCACGAAGGCCAGCAAATAAAAGCCGCTGCCGACGGCGATGCCGATGGCGGCCACGGTCCAGATGGTGGCGGCGGTGGTCAGCCCGTGCACGGCGAAGCGGGCCTGGATGATGGCGCCGGCGCCGAGGAAGCCGATGCCGCTGACGATCTGCGCCGTCAGCCGCGCCGGGTCGGCGCCCGGGGCCAGGGCGGCGGTCTTCAGCGAAAGCACGGTGATCAGGGCGCTGCCGATGGCGATCAGGATGTTGGTGCGCAGCCCCGCTTCCTTGTGCGAAAGCTCCCGTTCCAGGCCGATGATGCCGCCCAGCATGGCGGCCAGCAGGATCTTCAGGATGACGGCGATCTCCATGGCCTCACCTCAGCAGGAAGGCGACGGCGAAAACCGCGAGCAGGAAAAGCGTGTACAGGGCGAAATAGGGGTTTTTCAGCTGCTTCTCGGGCTCCTCGGCGGCGTCGCGGTCCTGGATGGACTTGAACATGAAAATGACCAGGTAGAAGACGATGAAGGGCAGCGCGTAGAGAAACGTCCTCAGCCCGGTCTGCAGCGAGAACACGATGAACATGGCCAGGAAGGCCAGCCCGTTGGCGGTCATGAAGGCCACCAGGCCCCCGGCGCTGTAGCGGCTCAGCGACCGGCGGTAGGCGGCGGCCTCGCCGGCGCTGAGGAATTTCTTCTCCGCCACGCGCTTGCCGATCATCAGGAAATTGCCGAACGCCCACCAGGCCGCCAGCAGGCTGAGGGGCGGGCCGCTGGTCGCCAGCACGTACCAGCCGACCAGGAAGCGGATGGGATTGTTCGCCGACTCCAGGGTGGAATCGAGGTACGGCAGGTCCTTGAAGCGCAATGGCGGCACGTTGTACAGGATGCCGGCCGCGAGCAGCGCCACCAGGCTCCAGACCACGGCCGGGTGGAAGGTGAAGCAGGCGATGCCCAGGGCCGCGCCCACCAGCAGCAGCCAGCCGCCGAGCAGCACCGGCACGCTGATCTCCTTCGCCACCAGCGGACGGTGCTTTTTCTGCGGGTGGTGGGCGTCGAAGGGGGCATCGGTGATCTCGTTGATGATGTAGTTGGCCGTGGAGATCATCCAGGTCAGGACGAAGGCCAGCAGGATCTTCAAGCCCAGCCCGGGGGTGAGGGCCGCCGGGAAGCGCGCCGGGTCCACGAGAAAAACGGCCGCCGTGCCGACGACGATGGCGATGCTGCGCGGCCAGCGGTCCAGGCGCAGCGAGGCAAGATACAGGCTACTTTTCCGTTTTTCGGGCATAAATCTCCCACGAATCGAACAACTGCAGCTTCAAGTGTAGCTTTTTCAGCGGCCGTTGTAAAGCCCCGCCCTTCAGGAACGGCAGCAGGCGCGTGAGCAGGTAATAGGCCGAGAAATTCCAGGCGAAGCGCTTGCGCAGGATGACCGCGAAGCCGTGGGCGGCCAGCAGGCGGTCCAGGGAGCGGCGGTTGAAGAAATTGACATGGGCGGCGCGGTAATGCCACCAGCGGCCGCCCATCATGCGCGCCGCCAGGCTGCCGATGTCCGGCGTGACGATGACCAGCATGCCCCCGGGCGCCAGCAAGCGCTCGAGGGTGCCCAGGAAGGCGTCGGCATCGGTCACGTGCTCCAGGACGTCGAGGAGGGTGACAACGGCGAACGCGCGGCCGGCGGGATACTGCCCGGCGCTGCCGAGGAACAGCTTGAGGCCATAGAGGCGCTCGGCGTCGGCGACGAGGCGGGCCGACGGCTCGATGCCCGCCACTTCGTAACCGGCGCCGCGGGCCAGGTTCAGGAAGATGCCGCTGGCCGCCCCGACGTCGAGCAGCGGGGAGCCGGGCGGGGCGAAGCGCCCCAGCCGCCTGAGGATGACCGCGAAATTGCGGCCGCGTCCCTCGTCCTCCTGGCTGTATTCTTCGTCCTCCAGGGCGGCATAGAAGCCGGCGATCGCCTCGCCGTCGGGCACCGGGTTGGCGAAGACGAAGGCGCAGTCGCGGCAGGAAAAGAGCGTCCAGCGCGAGCCGTAGTGGCTGTCGGTGATGCGGAAATCGGCGGCGCCGATGGCCTGCGGGTCGAACGTTCCTTTTTTGAATAGGCGGATCTCGCGGCCCCGGCACAGCGGACAGCGGTCGAGCGGGGTCAGGTTCATTCCTGATTCTCTTGCCGGACCGGTCCGACGCGTCCGACTTGTCCGACACTTTCCGGAAAGAAATGCCTCTTCCAGAACTCCAGCTCCGAGCGGGCGTTCTCCAGCGATTTTTTGCCGCGCACGCCATGGCGCTCGCCGGGGTAGACCATGAGCTCGACCGGCTTGCCGTCGTCCAGCAGGATATCCAGCAGCTGCAGCGTGTTCTGCATGTGCACGTTGTCGTCCATGCTGCCGTGGGTCAGGCGCAGGCCGCCGCGGTAGGTCCCGGCATGGGTGAGCACCGAGGCCTGCTTGTAGCCCTCGGGATTCTCCGCCGGCAGGTCCATGTAGCGCTCCGTGTAGACCGAATCGTAAAGGGTCCAGTCGGTCACCGCGTACTCGGCGATGCCGCAGGAGAACAGGTCGGGCGCGGCGACCAGGGCCAGGGCGGCGACGTAGCCGCCGTAGCTGCCCCCGCTGATGCCGATCCTGCCGCCGTCGACGAAGGGCTGCGCGCGCAGCCAGCGGACGGCGCTGGAATAATCGGCGATCTCCCACTTGCCCAGGCAGCGGTGCATGGCCTCCATGCCGCGCATGCCGAAATGGCCCGAGCCGCGGTGGTCCACGGACAGCACGATGATCCCCTGCTGGGCCAGGAACAGGCTGCCCAGGCTGAAGGGGAAAACGTCCCGGACGGAGCGCGACCCTGGCCCGCCGTAAATATTCATGACGACCGGGTATTTTTTCGCCGGGTCGAAGCCGGGCGGCAGGATCCAGCCCGCGGGCAGCTGCGTTCCGTCGGCGGCGGGGATGCGGAAAATCTCCATCTTTCCCAGCGTGGTCGCTGCCAGGGCGGGAGTGGCGCTCTCTCCCATGGTGCGCACCAGGCGGCCGTCGCCGCCGCGCAGCTGCAGGAGCGGCGGCTGCTTCAGCGAGGACCAGCGGTCGAGGAAGAATGAGCCGCCCGGCGAAACGCTCACGCGGTGCGAGCCCGCGTCGCGGGTCAGGCGCCGCAGGGTCCGCTCGCCGCGCCAGGTCGCGCAATAAAGGTCGCTGCGCGTGGAGTCTTCCTTGTCGGCGCTGAAGAACACGCGGCCGCGCTTCTCGTCGACGGCCTCGATGCGGCTGACCGACCACTCGCCGGCGGTGAGGGCTTTTTCCCCGCCGTCGGCCCCGATGAGGTAGAGATGGCCCCAGCCGCTCTTGCTGCTGATCAGCAGGACGCTGCCGTCGTCCAGGACGGCGAAGCTGCCGTTGTCGAGGAAATCGATCCACGCCTTCTGCTTCTCGCGGTACAACGGCCGCATTTTTTTCCCGGCCAGGTCGTACTCATAGACGCAGAGGTCGTCCTGGCCGCGGTTCAGCCACTGGAAATAGGCCTTGTCGCCGCGCGCCCCCCAGGCCAGGAAGGTCAGGTAGTGGTCGACGCCGTCGGCAAAGGAGATCCAGTCGGTGGCCCGGCCCTCCGCGTCGACGATGCCGATCTTCACCGCCGGGTTGGGAAAACCCGGCTTGGGATAGTACTGCATCTCCAGCCGGCCGTAGGCGCCCCTGGCGTCGAAGAGCGGAAAGCGGGGCACGCGCGACTGGTCGAAGCGCAGGAAGGCGATCCTGCGGCCGTCGGGGCTCCACTCATAGGCGCGGTAGCGGCTCCCCCGCCCCAGGATCTCCTCATAGTAGACCCAGGAGGCGTAGCCGTTGAGGATCTCGTCGCTGCCGTCGCGGGTCAGCTGGACGACCTTGCCGTCGGCCGTGGCGCAGGCGAAAAGGTTGCCCCCGGCGGTGAAGGCCACGCGGCCGCCGTCAGGCGACAGGGTGGGGTTCTGCTCGGTTTCCGCCGTCGCGGTGAGGCGGCGCAGCGCTTTCGCGCCCTTGAAATGGATGTACAGATCGCCGCCGTGGCTGTACAGGAGGCGCGAGTAGTCGGCGCTGCGGTCGACCGGGCGCAGCCAGTCCAGGCCGGCCGGCCCGGCTCCCTTCCAGGCCGCGGGGTCGATCAGCACGCGGGCGCGGTTGCTGCGGGCGTCGACCCGGCACAGCTTGCCGGCCCGGGTCTCCACGTAGCCGCCATCATCGAGCCAGGCACCGGTCTCGGGCAGGGGCTTCAGCAGCGCCTCCCCCTTGAACAAATAGGCCTGCTCGAAGGTCAGGAGCTTCTGATCCCCGGCCTGCAGGCAGAACGAGCAGACAAGCAAGAGCCAAAACAGTTTTTTCATTGCGCCTCCGGTAGCCATGCCGCGTGGCGGCAGGTCGTTCTTCAGATGACGAAGCCGTCGGGGATCTCCATGTCCTTGGGGACAACGGTGATGCCGTCGACGATGCTGTAGCGGTCGTGGGTGAAATTCACCAGCCCTTTCTCGTTGAGGATGCGCACCCCTTCGCCCATGCGCACGTTCTTGTCGAGGATGGCGTTGCGCACCACGCAGTTGCGGCCGATGCCGACGGGGGCGCGCCCGCGCTGCGCGTTCTCGGCCTTCTCCTCCAGGCTCTCGTAGTAATCGGCCCCCATCATGACCACCCTCTCCAGGTAGGAGCTGGAACGGATCACCGAGCGGATGCCGATGACGGTGTTGGTCAGCTTGCTGCCCTCGATGATCGAGCCCTCGGAGATCAGCGAATAGTGGATGTCGCAGTTCTCGATCTTGGAGCCGGGCAGGAAGCGCTTGCGGGTATAGATCGGCGCATCCTCGTTGTAAAAATCGAAGTGCGGGATGGGGTTGGCGAAATCCAGGTTGGCCTCGAAGAAGGCCTTGATGGTCCCGATGTCCTCCCAGTAGTCGGTGAAAACGTAGGCGAACACCCGCTGGTCGTGGATGGCCTCGGGGATGACCTCGCGGCCGAAGTCCTCCTTGATGTTGTGCTCGAGCAGGTCGATCAGCACATCCTTTTTGAAAATGTAGATGCCCATGGAGGCGATGTAATTCAGGTCCTGGCCCGGCAGGTCCAGGTACTGCGTCGGCGTGTACAGCTCGTCCAGCTGGGCTTTTTCCTTCGGCTTCTCGACAAAGCGGGTGATGCGCCGCTTGTCGTCGATCTGCAGGATGCCGAAATCCCCGGCCTGGGCCCGAAGCACCGGCTTGACGGCGATGGTGACGTCGGCATTGTTCTCCATGTGGGTGGCCAGGAAATCGAGGAGATTGATGCGGTACAGCTGGTCGCCGGACAGCACCACCACCTGGTCCACCTTCTGGTGCTTGATGTAATGGATGTTCTTGCGCACGGCGTCGGCGGTGCCCTGGTACCAGTTCGAGTCCTCGATGGTCTGCTGGGCGGCCAGGATCTGCAGGAAGCCCTCGGAAAAGCCGTCGAACTTGTAGGTCTGCGAGATGTGGCGGTGCAGCGAGGCGGTGTTGAACTGGGTCAGGACCATGATC
>JALOLA010000115.1 GCA_025456205.1 Acidobacteriota bacterium
GCCTGCCCCTGAAGGGTTCTTCCGGTCTGCTTGGACACCTGCGCCCTGGCGGTGACCACCCCCCGGGTCACCGGGCGCAGGAACCTGGATTCCATCGAAACGGTGGCGAAGTGCGTCTGCGGCGGGAGGACGCTCTTGATGGCCATGGCCACGGCGGTATCGGCCAGGCTGACCAGCGCCCCGCCGTGCATCAGGCCGGCCCCCTGGGCGAATTCGACGAGGAAGGGCATCGTCAGGGTTGCCCTGCCCTGCGCGGCGTCCACGATTTCCATGTGCAGAAGCCGCTCGAAAGGAGCACGGCTGATCCAGCTTTCCATGGTGAAACGATGCGGTCCGGTCGATTCCATTCGATGCACCATTTTCAGCTACTGCAGCAAGAAACGGGCGGCGTTCGCCACAGGCAGCCGCTATGCTGTGCCTGCCGGCAACGAAAGGAAGCGTGCATGCAGGATCAGGGAATCGACAGAGCCATGGGGCTCCGGGACTGGGGTCTGGTGACGGCCCTCTCGGTCACCCGGGGCGGGTCCTTCTTCTTCATCGGAGGCGCCGTGAAGTCGCTGCCGCCGCTGACCCTGGTCTTTCTGCGGGTGGCCCTGGCGGCTCCCCGTACCGGAGGCGCCCGCGCTGGCGGCGGTCCTGGGGCTGGCGCTCCTGTCCACCGCCCCGGCCTACATCATCTTCTTCCGCGTGCTCGCCTCGGCGGGCGCCACCAACATCATGCTGGTGACCTTACTCATCCCGGTGAGCGCCATCCTCCTGGGGTCTCTGTTTCTCGGCGAACACCTCGCCGGGAGGCAGTTCCTCGGGATAGGGCTGATCGGGGCCGGCCTGGCCGCCATCGACGGCCGATTGTTAGCACGCCCGGGGCGCCGTTGACCTCATGGCAGGAAACCCGCCTCCATCACCGGCTGCGCGGTCACATCCTGTTCGGCCAGATCCACCCAGCCGCCGCCCATGGATTTGTAGATGTTGATCAGCGAACGGAAAAGGGTGTTCTGCCCGCTGGTGTAGGACAGCTCGACGTTGAACAGGCTGCGGTCGGCGTCCAGCACTTCGAGGAAGCTCGTGTAGCCTTCGTCGTAGCGCATGCGCGCCAGCCGCGAGTAGTTGCGCAGCGCCTTGAGCTGCCTGGCGAGGGCTTCCAGCCGCTGACCGGACTTCCCGCGATCGATGAGCGCATCCTCCACTTCGCGGAAAGCGTTTTGAATGCTACTCTGGTAGCTGAAGACGGCCTGCTCCCGCGCGGCCTCGGCCGCCTTGACCTCGCCGCCGATCCGACCGGCGGTGAAGAGCGGCACGCTCAACGGGACCCCGAAATTCCACGTGCGGGATGCGGCCGTGAAGAGGTTCGACAGGTCGGTGCTGGCCGTGCCGAAGGCGCCGGTAAGCGAGATCGTCGGGAAATACAGCGATTTCGCGACGCCGATGCGGGCGTTGGCAGCGATGAGCAGCTGCTCGGCCTGGCGGATGTCGGGCCGCCGCTCCAGCAGCTCGGACGGCACCCCGGCCGGTACCGCCGGAAGTGCCAGCTCGTCGATGGTCAGGCCGCGGGGGATGGGCCCTGGGTTGCGCCCCAGCAGAACGCTCAGGGCGTTTTCGGTCTGGCCGATGGCGCGCTCGATGTCCGGGATGCGCGCGACCGCGTCCTCGTACTCGGACTCCGCCTGGCTCAGGTCCACCTCGGAGATGATTCCGTTCTGGAATCGCAGCTGGAAGAGATCCAGGGTGCCCTTGCGGCTTTCCGCGGTGCGCTGCGTGATCTCCAGCTGCTTGTCGAGCGCCCGGATGTCCATGTAGGCGGCCGCCACCGCGCTGACCAGGGTCAGCACCACGGTGCGGCGCGCCTCCTCGGTGCCCAGCAGCTCGGCCTGGGCGGCCTCGGTCGCCCGCCGGAACTTGCCCCAGAAGTCGATCTCCCAGGCAGCGCCGAGGAAGCCTTCGTACTGGTTGTAGGGGTTGTGCTTGCCGTCGATGGGCTGCACCGTGCTTTTCTCGCTCAGCCGCTGGCGGAACGCGTCGGCATTGCCGCCCCCCGAAGGGAACTGGTCCCCGCGGGTCGAGAAGTACCGGCCGAAAAATTCCTCGATGCGCCCCGTGGCGATGAGCAGGTCCTTGTTCTGCTGCAGCGCGGTGCGGATCAGGCCGTTCAGCACGGGGTCGTTGAATTGCTGCCACCAGGCCGTGTTGGCCAGATCCCGCGCCTCCTTCTCCTCGTAGCGCCAGGCGGGAGGGATGTCGGCGCCCGGGCGCTGGTAGTCCGGCCCGACCGTCACGCAGCCCGTCAGCAGCGCCAGAAATATCGCGCATAAGATGCGCGCGCCAGCGTTATGCATGCTCCCCTCCTTTATGGCTTGCCTCGTGCGGTTCCGCGGTCGCGGCATGCGCCTTCCCCGAGCCACCGCGATGGCTGAGCTTCTCGACCACGTAGAAGGTCATCGGTATCAGGAAGATGGCGATGAAGCTCGCCGCCAGCATGCCGCCGATGACCCCCGTGCCCATCACCTGGCGCGCGACGGCGCCGGCCCCCGAAGCGACGGCCAGCGGCACGCAGCCCAGGATGAAGGCGAAGCTCGTCATCAGGATCGGCCGCAGCCGCAGCCGCGCTCCCTCCAGGGCCGCGTCCATGACGGATTTGCCCTTCTCGTATTCCACCTTGGCGAACTCGACGATCAGGATCGCGTTTTTGGCCGCCAGGCCGATCAGCATGATCAGGCCGATCTGCGCGTAGAGGTTGAATTCCATGTGCCGCAGGAATATCCCG
>JALOLA010000116.1 GCA_025456205.1 Acidobacteriota bacterium
CGTTATTTCGCACTTGCACGGTGACCACAGCGGCGGCCTTGAATGGATCCTGTCCCAGAAATGCGATATTCCCGTTTATCTCCCGGCCATGGCCAGTGATGAGTACATGGCCAGGGTGCGCCAATGGGGCGGACAGCCGCAGCGGATCAGGGAGTCCCGCGAGGTCTGCCGGAATGTCTATTCCACGGGTGAGATGCCCGCCGACTTCGATCCCGCCTTCACGGAACAGTCACTTGTGTTCAAAACCGCCAAGGGATTGCTGGTGATCACCGGCTGCGCTCACCCGGGGATTTTAGCGATCGTGCGCCGCGCTCCGCAGGTGGCTTCCAGCCTGCCACGGGTCGTTCTGGGCGGCTTTCACCTGATGAGGAAGGACGAAGGGGAGATAAGGGCCATCATCCGCGAGATGAAGGCGGCCGGTGTGGAATATTGCGGTGCCTCACACTGCACGGGCGACCGGGCCATCGAGCTGTTCCGGGATTCTTTCGCCGAACGATTCCTGAAGCTTGGCGTCGGCGCGGTACTGACCTTTCCCAGGTGAACGGCCGGAGGAAAGCCAGGGAATGGATCCATACGAGATCTGGGACCGCTGTAGAAGAAACCTGAACCGCTACACCTTGCGCGCCTTTTCGCTCATCCCCATCGCGGCCGATCCGCTCATCCTGGACATCGGCTGCGGCAGCGGCGTGCCCACGCTGGCCCTGATGGCCGCCTGTCCGGGTCGCTTCGTCGCCGTGGATCCCGATGCCAGCGCCCTGGACCGGCTGCGGCGGAAAGCTGAGGCACTGGACCTTTCGGCCAGGATCGAATTGATCCAGGCCTCCGTCCTCGCCCTGCCGCCGTTCCCGGAAAAATTCGACGTTATCGTCGCCGAGGGTTCTCTGCATATCGCCGGATTCGAGGCCGGGATGGCGATTGCCTGCGATCTGCTGAAAAGCGGGGGCCATGCGCTGATCCATGAGCCGCTGGCGGGCGACCGGAAAAGGAGGACTTTTTGCAAAAAGGCCGGGTTGCGCATGATCGATACCTTGGTTCTGGATGAAAAGATCTGGTGGGAAGAATATTTCGCCTGCCTGGAGCGAGCGATCCATGCGGCGGGAGGCGGCCCGTTGTTCGCCAAGGAGTCCCGTGAGATCGCTGAATTCAAAAGCCATCCCGAAAGGAACCGGTCAATCTACTATATCCTGAAAAAAGACGGATGCGCCAGGCAATAAAGGCATGTAGATGACGTCTAGGTTGTATGGAAACGGCAATGACCAGACCTGAGGTCGCGGAGTTCATCACGTCCAAGATTGACCGGCTGACCCGACGTTGAACGCATGAGCACCGCCGGTTTTAAATCTGCGCTCCCTGCTTGCGGGCTTGATTCCATCGCCTTTTCCTTTTAAAATAAAAGCAAGGAGAGGAAAATGAAAAAAAATACTGCCTTGATGGTCATGTTCATTCTGCTGGCGGCGAGCGGCGGCGCCCTCCTCCGGGCCCATTGCCAGGTGCCCTGCGGCATCTATGACGACGAGGCGCGCTTCAAGCTGCTGTTCGAGCACGTCACGACGATCGAGAAGGCGATGAAGGAGATCGCCTCCCTGTCCGGCCAGAGCCCGGTGAACTACAACCAGCTGGTGCGCTGGGTGATGAACAAGGAAAAGCACGCCGAGGAGTTCAGCGAGATCCTTTCCTACTATTTCCTGGCCCAGCGCCTGGTGCCCAGGGACGCCGATGCGGGCGAGGCGCGCGCCGTCTATCTGGAGCAGCTGGAGCTGGCCCAGCGGCTGATCGTCACGGTCATGAAGGCCAAGCAGACCGTCGACCTGGCCCACGTCCAGTCGCTGCGTGACCTGCTCACGAAGCTGCAGAACAGTTATTTCAAAAAAAAATAGCGCCGAGCACGGTTGAAGCGTTGAAGTGTTGAAGAGTAGAAGGGTTTGGGCATAAGGGGCATGATGCTTTTTTTGCCATGAACTCTTCAACTCTTTAACTCGTCCACCCTTCAACAATGGCTTTCCCGAGCATGAAAATTCTGGCTTTGGCTGACATCGACGATCTCCACTGGCATGGCCCGGCCGGGAAAGCCGACCTGCTGCTGGCGCTGGGCGACATGGCCGACGCGGTGATCCTGCAGGCGGCGGAGGCCTGGGACTGCCGGCAGGTCTTTGCCGTCAAGGGCAACCACGACAGTGCCGGGCCGTTCCCCGAGCCGATCGTCGACCTGCACCTGCGCACCATGGAATTCGCGGGCCTGCGCCTCGGCGGCCTGAACGGCTGCTGGCAATACAAGCCGCGGGGCCATTATCTTTACTACCAGGAGGAAGCCGAGGATTTCCTGGCGTCTTTTCCGGCGGTGGACGTATTCATTTCCCACAACTCGCCGCGCCGGGTGCATGACCGCGAGGACGAGATCCACACCGGCTTCTCCGCCTTGAACTCCTATATCGCGCGCACGGCGCCGCGCCTGCTGCTGCACGGCCACCAGCACCAGGAATGCGAGACTCGGGTCGGCGAAACGAGGGTCATCGGCGTCTATGGCTGGAAACAGATCGAATTATCGTGACGCGTAACGCGTAACGCGTGACGCGGAACAGCCATCTGACGAACTTGCTTTTTCGCCGTACGCCTTATGCCGTACGCCCAACATGGGTATTCACTTGATGCGGCTTGTCACCGTCTTCATCAGCTTCGCGGCCAGGGGGCGCACCGCCTGCTCGTTGAGGCCGGGGATCAGCAGGGTGAAAAGGATGTACTTCGAGCTCTTGAAC
>JALOLA010000027.1 GCA_025456205.1 Acidobacteriota bacterium
ATCTTGTTCCAGAGCTCGCTTCCGCGCAGATGGGTGGCCGCGATCTTCCCCTGGAGGTCGATGACGAAGGTCGAGGGGATATAGCTGACCTGGGATTTCTAGGCGATGGACCGTCCCGCTTCCCAGTCGATGATATGCACCCAGTCCATCTCCTTGTCGGCGACGAACTTGCGCGCCGCCTGCAGGTCGCGGTCCAGGCTGACGCTCAGCAGCACGAAGCGCTTGTCCGCGAACTTGCGCTGGATCTCGATGAGGTGGGGGACCTCCACGCGGCAGGGAGGGCACCAGGTGGCCCAAAAGTCGAGCAGCACGACCTTGCCCTTGAGCCCGGAGAGCGTCACTTCCAGCCCGGCGATGTCCTTGGCGCTGAAGTCGGGCGGCGTGCCGCCGATCCCCTGCGCGCGGCAGGGAACGGCCGTTGTCAGAAAAATACCCGCTATGAGCAATGAGATTCTTATCGTTTTCATTGCTATATTATACCATGGAAGTTATATTTGGCAAACCCAGTGAGCGGCCGGGGACGACCGCGGGGCCGCGATTGTTTCCCGGCGGGGGGGCGCATTGAAAAAAGCGGTGGAATGGTTTATATTGACTCCGGCAAGGGGCCGGGAGCGAACCGGCCCGGGATGGAGCTGAAAGAAACCGAGGTGAAACCATGTCGTATTTGCTGGCAGTGAAGGAGATCCTGGGGTTCGCGGTGCATATCGAGGAGCGCGGCTACGAATTTTACGTCGAGGCCATGAAAAAATTCCCCGAGCCGCGCGCGACCGAGCTCTTCCAGTACCTGGCCGACGAGGAATTCAAGCACGAAAAGATTTTCAGGAAGCTGATGGAGCGGGACGGCGGGGCGGCGCAAGGGGAGCCGGACGCCGAGTACCAGGCCTACATGCGCGAGTTCGTCAAGGCCCACCAGCTGGGCGACAAGGAGGCGGTCAACGCCAAGCTGGCCCGCCTGTCCACCCTGGGGGAGGTCCTGGACCTGGCCATGGGTTTCGAGAAGGATTCGATCGTCTTCTTCTCCGAGCTGAAGAGCGCCTATGGCCGCGGGGGGGACGGGGCGATCGACACGGTGATCCAGGAGGAGATGGGCCACCTGCGCCGGATTTTCCAGATGAAGCAGGCCCTGGCTCCGCGTTAAGGTTCAGCCTGCAAACCGAGGAGGGGATATGGAATTAATGGAGGCCATTGTCAAGCGGCGCGCCTACCGCTCGCTGCAGCCGGTGGAGATCAGCGAGGAAATGGTGCGCCAATTGGCCGAAGCCGCTTCGCTTTCGGCTTCATGCTTCAACAACCAGCCCTGGCGCTTTGTCTTTGCTTACGACAAGGAAGCGCTGGACAGGGTGAAAGGGGCCATGAGCAAGGGCAACCAATGGACGTTTGCCGCCTCTTTGATCATCGCTGTCTGCAGCCGCCGGGACCTGGATTGCCCGAACCAGGGCAGGGAACTGTACATCTTCGACACCGGCATGGCCACCGCCTTCCTGATCCTGCGCGCCACGGAAATGGGACTGGTCGCCCATCCCATCGCCGGATATGATGAAGCCAAGGTCAAGGAAGCCCTGTCCATCCCCCCCGACATGACCGTGATCGCGCTGGTCAATGTCGGAAAGCACCTGCTGCCCCCCAATGAACTGCTGAGCGAGCAGCAAAAAGACTCTGAAAAAACGAGGCCTGAGCGCAAGCCGCTCGAAGAGATCATGAGGTTGAACAGGTACTGAGACCCGGGCCGGAAAGGAATCGCTAGCGCAGCGCCTGGATGGCTTCCCTGGCCAGTTCGTCGGCGCGTTCATTCAGGGGGATATTGCTGTGCCCCGCCACCTTGTGGAACGCGATATGGGCGAACTTGTCCTTCAGGGCCAGCAGCCGCAGCCAGAGGTCCTTGTTTTCCACCGGCTTTTTTCCCGCGGTCTGCCAGCCGTTCTTGCGCCAGCGGACGTACCAGCGTTGCAGCAGGCAGTTGGCGAGATAAGCGCTGTCGGTGAAAACCTCGACCGGCAGCGAGCGGTTCTTGACCGTTTCCAGCGCCTGGATGCAGGCCAGAAGCTCCATGCGGTTGTTCGTGGTGTTGCGCTCCGCCCCGGAGATCTCCTTGGCCAGGCCCTTGTACAGCAGGACCGCCCCCCAGCCGCCGCGGTTCTCCCGCTGCTGGTTGTTGCTGCACGCCCCGTCGCAATAAATGATGATCTTTTCTGTCATGCTCCCGCCTGGGATGGGCATTATATGCCGCCGGCGGCGGGAAGGCAATAATCAGGATTTTCCTGACGCCCGGAAAGGGCTTGATTTTTCATTTTTATGCTATAATGTCGCCACGTTTTCGCTACGACAGGGGCAAGATGGGCAAGAAGATCGCGATTATTGACGACGACCATGTCATCCAGGAATCGCTGCAGGAGCTTTGCGGCGATGCCGGCTACCAGGTCTCCGTTGCCGGCGATGGCATCGCCGGTTATGAGCTGATCGTCCGGGAAAAACCGGACATCGTGGTGGCCGATATCCTGCTGCCGCGCATGCATGGGATCGCCCTGTGTGAAAAGATACGGGCCAGCGAGGAGTTCAAGCGCATCCCCGTCATCCTGATGACCGGGGTGTACAAGGACGTGAACCTGCGCATGTACGTGCACAAGGGGCTGGCCGACGACTTCATCGAAAAGCCATTCCGCGAAAAGGACCTGCTGGCCAAGATCGAGCACTTCATCGGCTGCGGCGAGGAGAAGGTGCTGGCCCATCCGGCCGCCCCGGCGGTGTCCGACCCGGGGCCGGCCGCCAAGAAGCAGTCCGCCCGCTCGCTGGAGCGCGACCTCGACGACCTGGTCAACTGGGCCCACAGCAAGGATAAAAAGTAACAGGCTTCCAGGAGATCGAAATCGGTAAACGGTACACGGTATACGGCGTACGGCAAGAGAAGGCAATAGTTAAGAAAAAAATTCCAAATAGCAAATAAATCCCAAGTTCCAAATCCCTATCACCGTCCACCGTTGACCCTGAACCGTAAACCAAGTTCAATTACCAGGAGACCTGTTGATCACGTTTTTCCGTGGGCCGGATGGTCGCCGCCGTGCATCATGTCGCGTCCATGTGCCATGACGTCCGCCAGCAGCGCGGCGCAGAACTCGGCGCCGCGCACCGAACCGGGGAAGTTGACGATGACCGTATGGCCTCTCATGCCGCTGTAGGCGCGGGAAAAAACGGCATGTGCGGTCTCCTGCTGCGATTCACGGCGCAGCCATTCGCTGATGCCGGGCACGTCGCGGTCGCACAGCCGGGCGCAGGTCTCGGGGGTGATGTCGCGCGCGGACAGGCCGGTGCCGCCGCAGGTCAGGATGTAATCGCGATCGAGATTGCCCAGTATGGCCGCGGTGATGGCGTCGGCCTCGTCTGGCACCACCGCGACCGTCACCTCGGCCCCGGGCAGCTTTTCCTCGAGGACCGCGCGGATGCGCGGCCCCGACCGGTCGGAATATTCGCCGCGCGCCGCCCTATCCGATATGGTAATCACCGCGATTTTGAGCATGGATCGTGCCTCCCTTGAGCACTTTGGCGAAGATCCCCTGCCGGGGCATGATGCAGTCGCCGGCAGCGGTGTAAATGGCGCAGTGGCTGTGGCATTCCTTGCCGATCTGGGTGATCTCCAGTTCCACTTCGCCGATGGTGATCGTCTCGCCCACGCGCGCCCGGCTCCAGTCGACGCCGCGGGTGACGATGTTCTCCCCGAAGGCGCCGGCGGCCAGCTCCAGGCCCTTGGCTTTCATAAGGTCCACGGCTTCGCCGGCCAGCAGCGACACCTGGCGGTGCCAGGCGCCGGCATGGGCGTCTCCCTCGATGCCGTGGCCGGGGCGCAGGCGTATCTCGGGGACTTCGTGCTTCTGCACGCCCTTTGTGGCTGACGTGCTGACCGATTCAACCGTGAATTTCATGCTTGCTCTTCTCCAGCAGGGCGATGGCGCCGATGATCATGTTCCTGTCGACGGCCTTGCACATGTCGTAGATGGTGAGGGCGGCGATGCTCACCGCCGTCAGCGCCTCCATCTCGATGCCGGTCTTGCCCTCGCTGACCGCCCTGGCGGTGATCTCGACGCCGTCGGCCACGACCCGGAACTGCACGTCCAGCTGGTGGATGGGCAGCGGGTGGCAAAGGGGGATCAGCTCGGCGGTCTTCTTTCCGCCCTGGATGGCGGCGACGCGGGCGACGGCCAGAACGTCGCCTTTCTGCAACCGGTTCTGCTGCAACAGTTCGAGGGTGGCCGGGGCCAGGATGATCTTGCCGGCGGCGACCGCCTCGCGATGCATGGGCGGCTTGGGGCTGATGTCGACCATCCGCGCCTTGCCGTGGTCGTCGATGTGGGTGAGCTTCATTTATCCTCCTATCTGCCAGTTCTGGCGCGTGGCGCAGGCGATGCCGTGCTGCGGCTTGGCTTGCACCGCCCGTTCCAGGCTGGAGCGGATGTCGGAAAAATCCACTGGGAATTCGAGGTCGGAGAACAGACAGGGCTTCAGCTTGCCGTCCGCGGTCAGGCGCAGGCGGTTGCAGATCGAGCACGAGAGGGGCCGCTCGGCCTCCAGCCCGCTGCGCGCCGTCCGCAGGTCGTGGAGACTGTAGTGATGGATGCGCTGCAGCTGCAGGCCGTTGCGGCGGCAGAAGTCCTTCATGGCCGCCACCTCGTGATCGTTGAAGCCTGGTATCAGGACCATGTTGATCTTGCTGCCGGTGAAGCCGGCGATGCGGGCGGCGTCGATGCCGGCCAGGACCCGGGAGATCTCGCCGTTGCGCGTGACCTGCCGGTAGTGGTCCGGGTCCAGGGTGTCCAGCGAGATGTTCAGGCGGTCGAGACCGGCCTGCTTGAGCTCCCCGGCCAGCAGGTCCAGCAGGACGCCGTTGCTGGTCATGCTCACTTCGGACAGGCCGGGCAGCGCCTTGAGCTCGCGGACCAGGAAGGCGATGTTCCGGCGCACCAGCGGCTCGCCGCCGGTCAGGCGCACCTTGCGGATGCCCAGGTCGGCGGCAGCGGCCGCGACCTCGACGATCCTCTCGTAGGGCAGGATGTCGGCATGGCGCTTGAGCTGGATGCCCGCGGCTGGCATGCAGTAGGTGCAGCGCAGGTTGCAGCGGTCGGTCACCGAAATGCGCAGGTAATCGATCTTGCGGTTAAAGGAATCGAACATGGACGATGCTCCCGGCCGCGATGGCGCTCACCCCGGCCGGAATGCGCAACAGGGCGTTGGCCCGGCTGAGGGCGTGCAAGTGGGCCGAGCCATGGTAGGAAACGAGCTCCGCCCGGCCGTCGCCGGCGTTGACCGGGAGGAAGGCGGTGCGTTCCGCCCGCGAGCGCCGGAACGCCGTGGTCAGTTCGACCGGCTGCAGCACGGGCTGGTGCACGTGACCCAGCAGGCGCAGCAGCAGCGGCTTGATGAATACTTCGAAGATCACGAAGGTGGAGACCGGGTTGCCCGGCAGGCCGAAGGCGACTTTTTCCCCGCGGCTGCCGAAGACCGTCGGCATGCCCGGCTGCACGGCGATCTTTTCGAAATGCAGGTGAAAGCCGGCCTGTTTCATGGCCGCGGGGACGAAGTCGAAATCCCCCGCCGAAACGCCTCCGGACAGGATCAGGACGTCGCATGCGTCGAGGGCGGAAGCGATGGCTGCGACCGTCGCCTCGGCGCTGTCGGCCACGCCCCCCAGCGCCAGCGGTTCGGCCCCGGTTTCCCGCAGCTGGGCGGCCAGGGCCGGGGAGTTGCTGTCGTATATCCTGCCCGGCTCGAGGGGCGATCCCGGCGCGGTCAGTTCCGAGCCGGTGGTGATGACGCCTACGCGCGGCGGCCTGGCGACCGGGACTTCGGCCAGTCCCAGCGAAGCCAGCAGAGCGACCTGAGCCGCCCGCAGCCGGGTACCTGCGGCCATGACCTTCTGCCCGGGCTGGATGTCCTCGCCGCGGAAGCGGATATTGGCGTTGGCATCCTCGGCGATGATCCTCATCACCCCGGTGGTTTCCTCGGTGCATTCGCGCATGACCACGCGATCGGCGCCGGCAGGGAGCATGGCGCCGGTCATGATCCTGGCGCAATGGCCGGGAGTGACCGCAAGGCGGGGAGGAGTGCCGGCGGCGATGGTTTCGATGACCTTGCGAGTGGGGGCGGGGTCCAAGGCGATGATGGCGTAGCCGTCCATGGCCGACTTGTCGAATTCCGGGACGGCGATCGGAGACGACACATCCTCGGCCAGGTAGCGGCCATGGGCGCCGGCAAGGGAAACGATCTCCTTCTGGACCCTGACAGGGAAGCCCATCAGGGCTTTTTCGGCCTCCTCGACGCTGAGAAGTGGCTTAGAGACCATGGGCCGTCGACCGTTTCTTTATCGGAGTAATTCCCAGTTTTTTCATCGGTTCTCCTTTCCGAACATGGGAGGCGGGGCCGTTTCCGGCCTGGCCCTCGCGGCGAAAAAAGCCTGGCCCTGGGGACGGTAGCTTTTTACACTCGGAGAAAACCCATTTTAGCAAAAATAGTTCCCGTGGTCAATCCAAGAAGCGATCATGGCCTGGATAATTCGGAAAAATCGCCGGTTTTCCCGCTCAATGCCAGAAATGCAAATTTTCCACAAAAATTTCCACAATTTCAGGCGAATGGAATATTGTTTTTTTAATACCGTTTTATTATAGGCGTTTTACATATATTTTCGCGAGGAGGTGCCTTGACAAGGGCCCTGCCTTGGTTTATATGTATTTTCCCTTGGTTTTCCAATGAGGAACGGCTGCCGGCAGCGGTGCGTTCCATGCGGATCTCGGGGGAGGATCGTCCGCATCCGCGGCGCGGTCCGAGGGTTGTCATGAGCGCAAAAACTATCCATTCGCTGGTGCAGAGCTGGGAAACGGTCCGCTACGAGCTTCTGAACAGCCGGATCTCCGACCTCAACCTGCGACTCGCCGGCTCGCCTGTCGAGCCGTCTGTTCGCCGCCTCTACCGGGAGATGGAGGCCAAGGGCATGCGTTTCAAGCCCGACGTCTACCTGACCGACGGCTGGGGCTGCCCCGACCGCTCCCCGGTCATCGGCATCCCCTTCTACCTGGCCGATGAGCGCCTGGCGCGCATCGAGGAAGAGCAGACGGGGGAGATCGAGGACGGCAAGCGCATCATGACCCTGTTGCGGCACGAGGCCGGACACGCCGTTAATTACGCCTATCGCCTGTGGCGCCGCCCGAGCTGGGAGGAGATGTTCGGCCGCTTCACCCGCCCTTACCGGGATGTTTTCCGCCCCGACCACCTGAGCCGCGAGTATGTCAAGCATATCTCCGTATACCCCTACGGCCGCACCTATGCACAGAAGCATCCCGATGAGGATTTCGCCGAAACCTTCGCCGTCTGGCTGACGCCCCGTTCCGGCTGGCGCACCCGCTACCGCACCTGGCCGGTGATGCGCAAGCTGCTCTATGTCAACGGGCTGATGAAGGAGATCCGCCGCCGCGCCACCGAGCATCCGCGGGTGCGGCACCTGCGGCCGGTGAAGAGCATGACCCTGCTGCTGGCCGACCATTACGGCAAGAAGGCGGAGCGCTACCGCCGGGCCGCCCGCGGCTATGTCGACGACAGGCTGCGCGAGGTTTTTCCCCCGGCCCGCGGCGAATCGCTTCGTCCCGCCTCGGCTCTGTTCCGCAAGCTGCATTCACGACTGCTCGAGCGCGTGGTCCTGTGGTCGGAACTGAGCGAGAGGGAAGCCGCGGCCATTCTGCGCAAGCTGGAGATCCGCGCTGACGCCATGAAACTCACTTACCGCCCCGGGCAGGAAGGGGAGCGCATCATGGATGTCGTTTCGCTGGCCGTTGCCCTGGCGCTGGATTACGCCTATACCGGCCGCCTGACCGGCTGACGCCGCGCCGTCGCCGGCTTCGGGGTGGTGAAGATCGGCAGGTGGATGTCGTAGGGCGGGCCATCGAACGCCGCCTTGATCACGGCCTGCAGCAGCTCGGGATAGCTGATCCCCGCCCGCTCCGCCGAGCGGGCCAGCCCGATGCCCTTGTCCAGGCAGGGATTGCAGTTGACCTCGAGCACGCGCGGCAGCCCCTCCTCGTCGATGCGGATGTCCACGCGGCCGTAGCCCCAGCCGCCGACGGTGCGGAAGGCCTTGACCGCCGTGTCGCCGATGAGCGCCGCCAGCCGGGGCTCGACCCGGGCCGGGCAGATGACCCGCGTGCGCTTGAACTCGACCGAGGTCTCCACCCACTTGGCGGCGTAGGACATGACCGGCGGGATCCCCGACGGCAGCTTCGAGTAATCCACTTCGGCCAGCGGCAGCACGCGCAGCTTGCGGCCGCCCAAAATGCCGACGTTGAACTCGCGTCCCGGCAAAAAGCACTGGACAAGGGCGGGCTGCTTGAAGGAATGGATGACCTCGCGCACCTTCTCGCGCAGGGCCTTTTTCGTCGCCACCACCGAATCGCGGGCGATGCCGATGCCGGCGTGCTCCTGGCCCGGGTGCACGATCAGCGGGAAGTGCCACTTGTGGCGGTCGATCTCAGCGACGCGCTCCACGAGGGTCGTGTCGCTGGGAATGGGAATGCCGGCGCCACGCAGCAGGCTCAGGGCCATGTACTTGTCGCGGCTCAATCCCAGCCCCAGCGCCGGCGAGCCGGTGATGGGATAGCCGAGCATGCGGATGAAGGCGGCAAAGCGCATCTCGTACAGCGCGCCATGGACGACATCGTCATACTGGTTGAAGATGACGTGGGGCCGCAGCCGCTTGAGCCTGCGCTGCAGGGAGGAGAGGTCGTCGGCCAGGTGGATGATGACCACGTCGTGGCCCAGGCCGCGCAGCGTCCGCGCCATGCGGCGGATCATCAGGCGCAGGTGATGGCCGGAGCTGCTGTCACCGGCCACGGCCTCGTGCGAGGCTTCCTCATAGGAATTGTAGACAACCGCCACTCTGAGTTTTTTCATGCGACCTTCCCCTTGTCCATGGTCTTACTATAGTAAAACAAAATCCTTCCCTCTTCAAGTTTCCCCGGCGCCGTTTGTCAGGGCCGATGAAATGGTGTAGCCTCTGCCTGTACGCGAACCATGCGTCGGGAGAAAAAAGCATGAACAGAAAAACCGCGATCGTCGCCTGTGCCTGCCTGGCCCTGGGGACATGGCTCCTCTTCGCCGCCTACCACCACCAGGGCGAGCGTGACAGCGTTCATTTCCTGAAGGCCTATCCGGACAAGGCGGGTGGCAAGCTGGACCAATGCGCCTTGTGCCACAGCGGCGGCAGCCTGGAGAAGAACGGTTCAACGGTCGTGCTGGGCAGCTGCCAATGGTGCCATTCCAGGTATGGCTATGACCGCAAGGGCCCGCTGGCCGAGACCTTGAACGCCTACGGGCGCGACTTCCTCAAGGCCGGCCGCGACGGCGCCGCCATCGCCGCCATCGCCGGGATCGATTCCGACGGCGACGGTTTCAGCAACCTGGAGGAGATCGCCGCCGACCGCTTTCCGGGAAATGCCGCTGACGACCCGAAAAAGGTCGCCGCCCCCATGCGCGTTTATACGCGGTCGCAGCTGGAGGCCCTGCCGCAGCACACGCAGTTCCTGCTGCAGAACGCGGCCAAGAGCGAGGACGGTTACGCGGAATTCTCGGGCGTGACCATGGAGGCCCTGCTGCGCGACGCCGGCATCCTCGACTCGGCGACCGGCATCACCGCGTTCTCCCCCGATGGCTGGTCGCAGTACCACCCGCTGCGGCCGCATGACGACCCGGCCATGTACCACGTTTTCGGCGCGTACCCGGCGGCGAAGTTCCATCACCTGGCTGCGGCGGCAACGTTCTGCGATTACGGCGCCCCATCCTGCCGCGGCCGCAGGCACGGCGAGGACATCCATGTCGCTGGCGGCCTGCGCCTGCTGCTGGCGCTGAAGCGGGAAGGCGTCCCGCTGGCGGCCGCGGTCCTCAACAAGGACAACAGGCTGGATGGGGAGGGCCCCTACCGGGTGATCGTGCCGCAGAAGGTACCATCCCCTCCCGACCGCTCCAGCAAGAGCAGCGAGCAGGTCGAGCCGTGGCCGTACCAGGCCCGCTGGGACCACAACGCCGGCTCGTCGACGCGGTCGGTCACGCTGATCAGGGTGGAGCCTCTGCCCGCCGGCACGACCGACATCGACCGCTCCGAAGCCGGCTGGAAGTTGATCGACGAAGGCAAGATCGTCATCTATGGCGCCATCCGGGAAGGGAAAAAATGATCCCGCTGCGCCGCGGCCGCTGCGAGCGGACCTGCGGCTGGGAAGCGGCAGCTGGGGGGCCGCCCTACTCGTAGCGCAGCGCTTCGATCGGGTTGAGCGCCGCGGCCTTGCGCGCCGGGTAGTAGCCGAAGAAAACGCCGACCGCGCCGGCGAAACCGAACGAGAGCAGCACATTGGCCGGGACGATGACCGTGTTCCAGTCGGTGGCCATGTTGACGACCCAGGTGGCCAAAAAGCCGAGCAGCACTCCGATCAGTCCTCCGGAGAGGCTGAGGACGATGGCCTCGATGAGGAACTGCACCAGGATGTCGCGGCTGCGGGCGCCGATGGCCATGCGGATGCCGATCTCATGGGTGCGCTCGGTGACCGAGACCAGCATGATGTTCTCCTGGGCGGTGGCGGCGATGTCGGTCTGGTTGCGCACCGTGAAGTCGTCATCCGCGCCTTCCGCGATCTTGTGCGCATCGCGCATGATGGAAGTGATCTCGGCCTGGGCTTGCGACATTTGCTCGAGAGAGACGACGCGCACCAGGATCTGGTTGACGTGCACGCGGCCGCTCATGCGGTAGAGGACCGTGGTATAGGGAGCGATGAGCAGGTCGTCCTGGTCCTGGCCGAAGGCGCCCTGGCCTTTTTCCTCAAGGACGCCGATGATGCGGAAAGGGATCTTGCCCACGCGCAGCTGCTGCCCGACCGGGTCCTCGCCGGCGAACAGATTCTTGACGATGGTCTGGCCGATGATGCAGACCTTGTTCTGGGCGCGGATGTCGGCGGCGGAGAAGAACTCGCCCGAGCTCAGCGGCCAGTCGCGGATCTCAAGGTACTGCTCGGAAACGCCCCAGACGCTCGAGTTCCAGTTGCCGCTGCCGCCGATCAGCTGGGCGCCGGAGCGCACCATCGGCGAAACGGCCTGGATCAGGGTCGCGTTCTTTTTCAGGCGCTCGACGTCGTCCAGTGTCAGCCGCACGCCCGAGTCCGGCCCCATGCGCACCCCGCGCGACTGCATGGAGCCGGGGAAGATGGTGATCAGGTTGGTGCCCATGCTGGCGATCTGGTCCTGGATGCGCTTTTCGGCGCCCTTGCCGATGGCCACCATGACGATCACGGCGGCGACGCCGATGATGATGCCCAGCATGGTGAGCAGCGTGCGCATCTTGTTCTTGATGATCGACTTGAATGCCACCTTGATCAGATTCTTCCATTTCATTGGCGTTCTCCCAGGCCGGAGGCCTGCCAGCGCCCGCTCACGAGGTCCTGGGCGGCATCACGGGGCCGGGCCACGACCTCGTCGCGGATGATCCGCCCGTCGCGGAACTCGATGATGCGCTTGCAATAGTCGGCGATGTCGTGCTCGTGAGTGACCAGGATGACAGTGATGCCCTGGCGGTTCAGTTCCTGCAAGGTGGCCATGATCTCGATGCTGGTGCGCGTGTCCAGGTTGCCGGTGGGCTCGTCGGCCAGTATGATGGCCGGCTGGTTGACCAGGGCGCGGGCGATGGCCACCCGCTGCTGCTGGCCGCCGGAGAGCTGGTTGGGGAAGTGGTGGGTGCGGTCGGCCAGGCCCACGCGCTCCAGCGCCTGCCGGGTGAGCTGCTCCACGTTGCTCGAGTCTTGCAGCCGGGAATACAGCAGGGGCAGCTCGACGTTCTCGAAAGCGGTGGTGCGGGCCAGGAGGTTGAAGCCCTGGAAGACGAAGCCGATCTTGCGGTTGCGGATATCGGCCAGCTGGTCGCGGTCCAGGCCATTGACGTGGATGCCGTCCAGGAAATACTCGCCGCCGCTGGGGTAGTCAAGGCAGCCGAGGATGTTCAGCAGGGTCGACTTGCCCGATCCCGAGGCGCCCATGATGGCCACGAGCTCGCCCGGGTCGATGCGCAGGTCGATGCCCTTCAGGGCCTCGACCTGGACCTCGCCGCTGTCGTAGGTTTTCCTGATCTGATCGGTGCGGATGACGGCTCTGTCGTCGCTCATGCTGCTGCCCCGGTGCGGATCACAGGATCCTCATGCGCGGGCCCATGGCGGCCTGCTCTGCGGGTGAAAGGGCGACGGTCTTGATGACCTCCATTCCCTCCTTGAGCTCGTCGGAGCGGATCTCGGTCATCTGGCCGTCGGTGATGCCGGTCTTGACCCGGGCGGCTTTGATCCTGCCGGAGGCGTCGAGATACCAGACCAGGGCCGCGTCCCTGGGCCGGCCGCCATTGCCGTTGCCGCCGGCGCCGGTGCCGGGAAGGGTAGAACCGACGGGCATGCGCCGGCCGGCGCCGCCCTGGGCGCCGGCGCGGGCGGCGAACTGCTTCATGAGCTCATCGCGCATCGCCTGATTGGGCTTCACGCGCAGGGCGGCGTTGGCCACGCGCAGCACGTTGCGGGCCTGGCCGACGAGGAAGTCGATGGTGGCGGTCATGCCGGGCAGGAGCAGCCCGTCCTTGTTGGCCACGTTGACGACGACGGTGTAGTTGACCACGTTGTTCACCGTGGTCGGCTCCAGGCGGATCTGGCTGACCTGGCCGCTGAAATTGCGGCTGGGCTGGGCCTGGACGGTGAAGCGCACATCCTGCCCTTCCTTGATCTCGCCGATGTCGCTTTCGTCGACGTTGGCCAGGATCTGCATCTTCTCCAGGTCGTTGGCGATGAGGAACAGGGTGGGGGAGGAGAGGCTGGCGGCGACAGTCTGGCCGACATCGATGTTGCGCGAGATGACGATGCCGTCGATGGGGGCGTGGATGGAGGCGTAGCTGAGATTGATCCGCGTCCGCTCAAGGACGGACTGTGCGGATTTCAGGTTGGCTTGCGCCAGTTCGTAGTTCACCTGGGCCTGCTCCAGGTCGTTCTTGGTCTTGATGCTCTCGTTGAACAGGTACAGCATGCGGTCCAGGTCCTGCCGGCTCTGTTTCAGCTGGGCCCGAGCCTTGGCGAAGGAGGAATCGGCCTCGGAAACCGCCATCTGCAGGGAAGAGGTGTCGAGCATGGCCAGCAGCTCGCCTTTTTTCACCGTCTGGTTGAAGTCGGTGTAGATCTTGGCGATGCGCCCGGATACCTGCGTTCCCACCTGGACCGTGGTCACCGCGCTCAGCGTGCCGGTGGAGGAGACCACGGCTTCCAGGTCGCCGCGGTCGATCTTGGTCATGGTGTACGTCCCCTGGGCCTCGCCGCCCTTGCGGGTAAGGAACCAGGCCAGGGCCGCGATCAGCAGCACCGCCGCTATGCCGATGATCATTCTTTTTTTACTGCTCTTCATGCTCACGGTTTCCTCCTGGATGCTTGGTGCGAATTCGATTTTCCGGCAGGTCGCTACGTACGTTCTTACGTCCCGAGGCCGGAAAATGTTTTGTACGTTCGGCCAACAAAGCAAACGTGCTTTTCTTGCACATGCCGGGTTGATTTTTTTACGGGTTGCGGGTACCATCAGCCGGGAGACACCATGAAATGGCTGGATTGGAAAAGCGAGTCCGCCGGCGTGATACGGCGCGTGGAGGCCGTGGACCTGTTCCGCTTCCTCGTCCTGTTCTTCATGATCCAGGGCCACCTGTTCCGCGCCTACCTGTTGCCGGTGATCCGTCAGCAGCAGTGGTACAAGCTGCACGAGGTTTTCCACGGCTTCGTGGCCCCCGGCTTCCTGTTCGTCGCCGGCTTTGCCGCCTTCCTCTCCTTCCATAACAAGCGCCAGAACTACATCCACCTGGACCGCGCCTTTTTCAAGCGCCTGCGCCGCATCCTCTTCGTCATTGCCCTCGGCTACTGGATCCACCTGCCGTTCCTCTCGCTGCGCAAGACGCTGCAGTTCGTCGGCATGGGCAAGGCCGGTGAGTTTTTAAAGGTCGACATCCTGCAGTGCATCGGCACCGGCCTGCTGCTGTTCACTCTGCTGGCCATTCTGTTGAAAAGCGAGAAGACCGTCGCCCTGGTGTCGGCGCTGGCCGGTGCGCTCTTCTTCCTCCTGCCGAACGCGGTGAAGGGCATCCGCCTCCATCCGCTGTTCGACCCCTATTTCAACTATGAGGTGTCCACTTTCCCGCTCTTCCCCTGGCTGGGGTTCCTGTGCGCCGGCATCGTGGCCGCCTTCCTCTACTCCCGCTTGAGAAAGGAGGTCTTTTTCCGGCTGCTGCTGGCGCTGGGCGTCCTTTTCTTCCCCTGGTTCTTCTTCCAGTCCAGCAAGTTCTATTTCAAGGCCGAGCTCACCCTCAGCGGCAACCTGAACAAGGCCGGCGGAATTTTCCTGCTGCTCTGCCTGAGCGACTGGCTGCTGCGCCGGCATGGCGGCCGTTTCCTGGACATCCTGCGCAAAGCGGGGACCGAGTCGCTTTTCGTCTACGTGCTTCACCTGTTCATCATCTTCAACTCCGTGTTCCGCCCGGGCTTGAAGTCCATGTTCGCGAACTCCCTGGACGTGGCCCAGGCGGCGCTGCTTTTTCTTGTCGTGCAGCTCGTGGTCTTCGCCCTGGCCATGCTGTACAACTTCGTCAAGGAGGAGCACCCGCGGCTGTGGCGCTGGGGATTCAACGCGTTCTGGGTGGGGTTCTTGCTGATGTTCGCCCTGCGCCCGCATTGAGGCCGCGGGGACGGCCGCTTTTATCTACGGTTTTTTGGTGATATAATCGTCCTTTCCAGGAGGTTGCGATGAAGAAGGCACTACTCGCGACGGCTCTGGCCGTCATGCTGGCCATTTCCCTGGCGGCCCAGGCGGGCATGCAGGGCAAGGGCAGGATCAAGGGCCGGGTGTTCGACGACAAGACCGGGCAGCCGCTCGAGGACGTGACGGTCAGGTTGTTCTCGGTCAAGGCCCAGGCCGCATACGTCCCCAATCCCAGGACCGACAGCGAGGGCAACTGGAAGGCGCTCTACCTGCGCGGCGGCTCCTGGAACATCGATTTCGAAAAGGCGGGATACGAGACCAAGAAGATCAGCTACCGGGTCGACGAGACGCCCGGGGCCAAGCAGGTGGAGATCGAGGTCCGACTCGCCAGGATCGAGGGCCTCGCCCTAACCAACAACCTCGTGACCGAGCTCGAGAAAGGCAACCAGCTCTTCGCCGAGAAGAAATTCGCGGAAGCCCTGAAGGCCTACGAGGATATACTGGCCAGGAACCCCGACGTGTTCATCATTTATAAGAATATCGGCAACTGCCATTTCGCCATGGAGAACTACGGCAAGGCCAGCGAGAATTACCTGAAGCTCTACGAGAAACAGCCCGGCAGTGCCGAGATCATGACCCTGATCGGCAACTCCTACGTCAACGCCCAGGACATGGAGAAAGCGATGGAGTGGTATGGCAAGATCCCCTTCGCGGAGATCACGGACATCGACACGCTGTACAATATCGGCGCCAACCTGACCAACAACAACAAGAACGACATGGCCATCAAGTATTTCAAGCGCTCCGTGGAGATCGACGGCGACTTCGCCGAGGGCTATTACCAGCTGGGCATGAGCCACACGGCGCTGAACCAGATCCCCGAGGCGCTGGAGGCCCTGAAGCGCTTCATGGAGCTGGCGCCCGACTCGCCCGACTTCGGCACGGCCAAGGCCATCGTCGACGCCTTCTCCAAGGTGAAATAGCCGTTTTGAACCGCATGCGGCGCCGGGCATGCCTCTTCTTCCTGCTGGCGGCGTCCGCCCTGGCCGCAGGCTCGTCCGGCCCTGTGAGCAGCGGCGCCGGCCCCACCCATGTCCTGCTGGTCACCATCGACACCCTGCGCTATGACCGGATCAGCGCCCTGGACCCGCGTCATGTGCGCACTCCGAACATCGACGCCCTGGCGGCGCGCTCCCTGGTTTTCCGCCGGGCCTTCGCCCATAATCCGGTCACCCTGCCCTCCCACGCCAATATCCTGACCGGCGCCACGCCGCTGCTGCACGGCGTCAGCGACAACACCGGCTTCAAGCTGGACCGGAAGTTCCTGACCATCCCCGAGTACCTCCACCTCCACGGCTACCGCACGGCCGCCTTTGTCGGCGCCTTCCCCTTGGATTCGCGCTTCGGGCTCGACCAGGGATTCGACCTGTATGACGACTACTACGGCACGCGCAACGAGCGTGAGTTCTTTTTCGTCGAACGGCCTGCCGCCAGGGTCGTCGCGCCGGCCAAGGCCTGGATCGGCAAGCAGAAGGGGAAATGGTTCGCCTGGGTCCACCTGTTCGATCCCCACCAGCCCTACCTGCCCCCTTCGCCCTACAAGGAACGCTACCCCGACGATCCCTATTCCGGGGAGGTGGCCTACGTCGATGCCCAGCTGGGCGTGCTGTTCGATCATTTGCGCGACCGCGGCCTGCTAGAAAGGACACTGGTCGTCCTGACCGCCGACCACGGCGAGGCCCTTGGGGAAAAAGGGGAGGAGACCCACTCCTATTTCGCCTACAATAACACCATCCACGTGCCTCTTCTCATCCATGTGCCGGGAAGGCGGCCGGCAGTGTCCGACCTCAATGCCTGTCATGCCGATATCTTTCCGACCGTGTGCGCCGCCCTGGGATTGCCGGTCCCCGCGGGCCTGCAGGGGGAGTCCCTGCTGGGCGTCCTGGCCGGCGGCAGGCGGCAGGCCCCCGGGATCTATTTCGAGTCCCTGACCGCCCACCTGAACCGCGGCTGGGCCCCCTTGCGCGGGATGATCTCGGGCAGCACCAAGTTCATCGACCTGCCGCTCAAGGAGGTCTACGACCTGGAAAAAGACTACGCTGAAGAGCTCAACCTGGCCGCCAGCAGCAGGATCGGCCCGTTGCAGGACTCCCTCAACCGCCTGGTCAGGAAGCTGAAAAACCCGCAGGCCCCGGGACGCGCCGCACGCCTCGATCCCGAAGTGCAGAAGCGCCTGCGCTCCCTGGGCTATATCTCTGAAAGCCGCCCCCAAGAGCGCAGGAAAACGTACACCGAGAAGGACGACCTGAAGACCCTTCTGCCGCTGCAGAACAAGATGCTGGCCAGCGTCGGCCGTTACCAGGCCGGCGACGCTCCCGGCGCCGAAAAGGGATTGCGCGAAGTGATCGCCGCCAGTCCCGGCTTCATTCTGGCCTACAACCACCTGGCCACCATGTTCAAGGAAGCGGGGCAGCCGGCCAGGGCCGTGGCGATACTGGAGCAGGGGCTGCAGCGGAACCCGGGCGACATCCGGCTGCTCTCCAGGCTCGGCATCATCCTGGCCGACAGCGGCGAGTGGCGGCGTGCCGTGCCCATCCTCGAAAGCTGTGTGCGCCAGGAGGATTTCGATCCGGAGAACTTCAACTTCCTGGGCATCGCCCATTACCAGGGCGGGGACATGGCTAAGGCCCTGCAGAACTATGCGCGCGCCCTGGAGCTGGACCACAACTATGCCTCGGTCCACAATAATATCGGCAGCGTCCACCTGCGGCTATTCCTTGGCAACAACGATCGCCAGGCCTTCGCCCTGGCCGAGCGCCACTTCAAGCAAGCCCTGGAGATCGATCCGCGCCTGTTCGCCGCCTGCAATGGACTGGCGGCGGCCTACAAAAAGGTCGGACGCAACCCCGAGGCCATCCGCTATTGGCGGCAGGCCTTGGCGATCAAGCCCGATTATGACCTGGCCCTGGTCAACCTGGGCATCACCCTGCTGGAGGAGGGGAGCGCCGCCGAAGCCTTGCGGCTGTTCCTGCGCTACCGGGAGCTGTTCGCCCCCAGGCTCCCCACCGGCGAGCGGCAGCGCATCGAGCGCCTGATCGCGGAAGCCAGGGCGAAGCAGTAGCCCGGCATCTGGAAATATGCCCTGGATTGGAGTATAATCCTGCCACATCGAGGAGGCGCAATGCGTACTTTCAAGTCGTGCGCGAGTTGGCTGCTGTTGACGCTGCTGCTGGGCGTGTACCTTGCCGCGCAGGAGACGGGCAAGGCGCCCATCCCGGAACGCGTCACCCAAAGCCTGAACGGCCTGCAAAAGACGCGGACGGCCAACGGCGTGTTCAACATCCGCTACCTGGATTCCTACTTCTGGGCGCTGGAGAGATCGGTGTACGTGAACGTGTCGTTCCGCGCCGAGCTGGACGATGACGCCGCCGCCATGAAGGAGCTGATCCAGAAGAGACACGACGAGTGGATCGCCGCCGAAGCCAGGAAAGTCGAGGCCGCCAACAAGAAGGTCCGCAAGGAAGAAGACAAGATAAAATTCGCGCCGCCGCCCCCGGCCTTCCCTGTACATTTCCACGATCTCTACATGAGGGTGCTCAAGGACGGCCAGGTCATCCAGGAATACCGCTCCCATATCCCTTTCGATGGCCAGGCGACGGAGTATTTTTCCTTCGGCACGGTACTGGACCCGGGCGACTACGACGTGCTGCTGGCCATCAACCGCGCGGACAGCACCCTCGACGGCACCCAGGTCTTTCCCCTGAAGGTCCCGGCGCTGCGGGTCAGCGACCTCATCGCTCCCGCCGGGAACCTCGCCATCTCGACCCCGGTCTTCCATGCCCGGGTCAGCCAGATGCTGCAGCAGGAGACGAGGTTCACGGTCGTCAAGAACAAGTACCAGATCGGGCCCGCCATGCAGGATTTCTTCCCCTGGGGCGACAAGCCGTTCCGCAGCAGCGACAAGCCGATCCTGACCTTCTTCGTTCTGGGGGCCAAGGCGGTGCAGGGCGCCGAGCCCTGGAACATTTCGGCCGTCCTGGAGATCCGCCGCGACAAGGAGTCGGTGGCCAGGTTCGCGGCCACGAAGCTGACCAACCCCTACTTTTTCCAACCCTTCGAGTTCATCAGGAAGGACAAGGACAAGACGTCCCCGCTCGCCGCCGGGGAATACGTCCTGGGCATCGAGCTCGTGGACAATAACCAGGGCGGCCAGGCCAAGGGTGTTTTCGCGATCCCTTTCCGGATCAGCGAATAGTGAGACGCTCACGAGGACAGGTGATCCCCGAGTGAAACAGGTCCTGCGGCCCGGGCCCTGGGGCTGGCCAAAATGAAGCGCAAAGAGATCGTCCTGATCAAGGAAACCAAGCAGAATGAATTCGTGCGCAAGATCATGGACCACATCGCTCCCTTCCTGGCCATCCGCCCCGGCGACCGGATGGCCATCAAGATCAACCTGTCCGGCGCCAAGGAGATCTACGCCAACACCCATTACGAGACCGTGGAGTCGCTGATCCACTACCTGCGGGAGAAGTTCACCGTGGGCCCGATCACCGTCGTCGAGGGCTCCGACGGCGCCTATTTCTCCGCCAAGACCACCTGGGATATCTTCTACAAGTTCAAGTACAAGGAGGTCGAGATGCAGGGGGCGCAGCTGTGCGACCTCGACGAGCTGCCCCACGAGGAGACCCTGCAGGTCGAGACGGTCAGCGGGCCGCAGCAGGTCCAGTTCTGCCGCTTCCCCGCCGATTACCTGATATCGGTCGTGCCGCCCAAGACGCACAACATCTTCCCCGTCTCACTGTCCATCCCCAACCTGATCGGCTTCGTCAAGCCCGAGCAGCGCGTGCTCATGTTCGGGGCATCGGCGCAGGAGATGAAGCGCATCAATTTTTCCCAGAGCGAAAAGTACTTCCAGCTGGTGCAGTGCGCCAACCGCAATTTCGTCGCCCTGCTGAAGCGCATCCCGCCCTCGCTGGTGCTGATCGACGGGCTGTACGGCATGGAGGGCAAGGGGCCGATCAAGGGCAGCCCGGTGTTCCACGGCTTCGCCGTCGCCTCCGAGGATGCGGTGGCCGCCGATGCCCTGGCCACTCATGTCATGGGCTTCAATCCCGACGACGTGCCCTATCTCGAAATGGCCTTCCATGAGGGCCTGGGCAACAACCGCTGGCAGAACGTCATCGGCATCGATCCCCAGTTGGTGAAGTTCCCCTACCGCCCGCACCCGCTGTTCCAGCGCCAGCGCAAGTACCGCGAGGGGCGGGGACGGTCCGCCGCGGACAACCATCCGCCCCGCTTGGCGCAGCCGCCGCACCATGAAAAGAACCCTGCAACGAAAGATTAGCGGCCTGAAGGCCGGCCGGGTGTCCGAGAGGGACTTCCTCGCCTTCCTGGGGAATTTCCCTTTCAGCAACGAGACGGAGATCAAGCTGGATTTCCACCGCCAGCTGCGCCGCGGCATCCCCGAGGTCGTTTTCGGGCAGGGCAAGAGCGTAGAGCAACTGCGGCGCATCGTCAGCAAATTCATGGAAATGGGCGAGGATCTCCTGATCACCCGCATCGACCGCGAGCGCTTCGCTGCCCTGAAAAAGGAATTCCCCGGGCTGCGCTACCATGAGGCCGCCCGCATCATCACCTGCGACCGCGGGCCCCGGGCCAGGAACAAGGGCAAGATACTGGTCCTGTCCGGTGGCGCCTCCGACGAGAAGGTCGCCGAGGAGGCCTATGTCTCCTCCCTCTACCTGGGCAACAGGACCGACCGGGAATACGATGTGGGCGTCGCCTGCCTGGCCCGCATACTGAGCCTGCAGAAAAAGCTGAACCACTACGCGGTGATCATCGCCGTGGCCGGGATGGAGGGGGCCCTGCCTTCGGTCGTCGCCGGGCTGACCTCGACGCCGGTCATCGCCGTGCCGACCTCGGTGGGCTATGGCGCCAATTTCGGGGGCGTGTCGGCGCTGTTGTCGATGCTGAACTCCTGCGCCGGCGGCATCTCGGTGGTCAACATCGACAACGGCTTCGGCGCCGCCTTTCAGGCCACCCTGATCAATCGCAAGCGTTCCTGACCGCCGCGATGAAATCGCTGATCTTCGCCAGGTGCGTCCCCGGCCAGTAGATCCTGGCGCAGCGCGAACAGCGCTGAAAAACCTGCTGGCTGCGGAAGACGTAAGACGGCACGAGTCCTTCGACCGCATCTTTACCCAGCGCCGCCAGCTCGCCGTTGCAAAGCGAGCAGCGCGGCGGCAGGATGAAGCGGACCAGCTGAAAAGCGCCGGCGATCTCCCGCAGCTGCTCCCGGGTATGGACCGCTTCCACCCGGCGGCTCGTGCCGACGGGCATGGATCCGTGCAGGGCCGCGTCCTTGGTCAGCAGGATGCGCTTCTCTTCCAGGCACAGCCTTTTCAGGTCGGCGTCGGCGGCCTGGTTGTCGTAGAACGTGTCGATGCCCATCATGCGCAGCCATCTGGCCGTGCTCCCGAGCATGACGTCGCAGGCGAAGCGCGGCGGAGCGGCGTTCATCGGACTTTCCATGCATAAGAATCCAGGTTCGAGGTTCGAGGTTCGAGGTTCGATGTTGAGAAGGCTCTAGGCGATAAGCTGAAAAAATATCGTTGGATGGCGGTTAACGTCGAACGTCGAACGTGGAACATCGAACTCCGCCTTCAGTACTCCTTGTCGGTCGTGGCGCGCACGGCGCGGTTGTGGGCCCAGCTGCGGACCTTCTTGATCTGCTCCTCCATGGTCGTGGCCAGCGGCACCGAACTGCCGAAGATGACGAAGAGGTCATCCTCGTTCAGCTTGCGGCCGGCGGCGAAGGCCTCGTACATGCCGGAGATGATCACCTGCTCGATCTCCGAGCCCGACCAGTTCTTGGTGATCTGCGCCAGCTGCGGGATGTTGAAGTTCCCCAGGTCGTTGCTGCGCCGGGTCAGGTGGATCTTGAATATCTCCTCGCGCTCCTTGCGCGTGGGCAGGTCGATGAAGAAGATCTGGTCGAAGCGGCCGCGGCGCAGCAGTTCGGCCGGCAGCAGATCGATGCGGTTGGCGGTGGCGGCGATGAATATCTCCGAGGTATGTTCCTGCATCCAGGTCAGGAAGTAGCCCAGGATGCGCGAGGAAGAACTGTCCGAACTCTTGTCGCTGATGCCGCTCTCGATCTCGTCGATCCAGAGGATGGCCGGGGCCACTGAATCCATGGTCTTCAGCGAACGGGCGAAAACGTCTTCGGGAGCGCCGGCGATCCCGGAGTAGACCAGGTTCATGTCCATGCGGAACAGGGGCAGGTTCCACAGGGTGGCGATGACCTTGGATGCCAGGCTCTTGCCGCAGCCGGTGACGCCCATGGTCAGGATGCCCTTGGGCTTGTCCAGGCCGAACTGGCGCGCCTCCTTGGAGAAGGCCTTCTTCCTTTTCAGCAGCCAGTCCTTCAGCTTGTCCAGCCCGCCCATGTCCTCCATGGTCAGAACGTGGGTGAAATACTCCAGCACGTTCTCCTTCAGGATCAGCTGCTTCTTTTCCTGGTGGATCTTCTCGATCAGGCCGATGGTGATGCGCGGCTGTCCCTGGAACGCTTTCATGTAGGCCTTGTACGCCTCGTCCAGCGTCAGCCCCTGCACGGCGGTGACGAAATTCCTCCGCTCCTCGTCACTGAGCTGGATCTGGGCGCCGGCCTTGGCCAGGGATTCCAGGAACTTGCTGCACAGGGTGTCCAGTTCGTCATAGTCGGGAAGTTCGAACTGGATGATATCCACTTCTTTTTTCAGGCTGGCCGGGAGGTAGTCGTCGGGAGAGAGCAGAAAAAGAAACTTGCGGTTGTTCTTGAATTGCAGGTAGCACTCGCGGACCTGGCGGATGAGGCCCAAGTCGTCGCGCAGGCGCGGCGTCAGGTCCTTGAAAACGAAAAAGGCCGGCTCGGTGACAGCCAGCACATGGTCCAGGGCGCGCGCCGGGTCGAGGCGATCGGCCACCGGGGCTTCGCCGCGGCTAAGGCCGTTGTGGCTGTCCCAGGAGTAGACGTTCTGGTTCTTCAGTGTCTGCTGGCAGAGCTTCTTCAGGAAGCCCTCGACGCGCTTTTCCTCGAAGGAGACGACCTGGACGATCGGCTGCCCGGCGAGCAGGGAGTCCTTGATGCGATTGAGCGACAGGTTCATTCGATGACCTCCAGGCGGGCCAGATCGGCGACCTCGCCATACTTGAACGAGATGGAGCGGATGCGGTCGCGGATGGCGACGAAATTCGAGTAATGGTACAGGGGGACGTACAGCGCCTCGCGCTCACATGAGGCGCTGATCTCCGCCAGCACGCGGGCCTCGTTGACCGTGTCCAGGCTGGGCAGGGTCTTGATGCTGGCCTGCAGGGCGGGGAGAGAGAACCGGCGGATATTATAGTAGCCGTTGGGCTCCACCAGGTGCGAAAGAAAATGGAAGGAGGACGGATAATCCGGGATGCCGCCCATGACGACGCTGGCGTCCGTGTCATAGATTCGCCGGGTGAAGTAATCATACTGGTCGTCCATGGTGATGACCTTCACGTCGATGTCGAACCTGGCCAGCTCGCGGCGCACGAACTCACCCACCTGCCCCCTGCGGTCCTTGGCGACGGTCAACAGTGTGAAGGAGATGCGTCCCGGCGGCAGCGTGGCGCGGATGGCGGCGGCGCGGGCATAATCCAGGCGGTAATAGGGATTGTGGCCCAGCAGCCCGAAGGGGATCATGGAATGGGCGGGCATGGCCTGGTTATGAAAGACCTCGCGCACCAGCTTTTCGCGGTTGATGGCGAAATAGACCAGCTGCCTGACCTCGACCCGACTCATCCAGTCGTTCTCGCCGGGGTTCAGGACGAGAAAATTGAGGATGCTGGGCGAGGAGTTGAGGATCTTGAACTCGGGACGGCCGGAAAGCTCGGGCATCTCGCTGTCGGAGATGAAGAGGAGATCGAAGTGCCGGGTGCTGGCGCTGTCGATGGAGGTGTTGGTCGTGTAGAGGTCGATGGCGTCCACATTGCCGGTGGCCGCGAAGTAGGTCCTGTTCTTTTCCAGGCTGAAAACGAGATACTGCCTGGCGTCGACGGTGCGCGTGCCGGTGCGGGCCAGGCGATAGGGGCCGGTGCCCAGCGGATGCCAGCGGAAATCCTCCTCGCTCTTCCCGGCGAAGGCGGCGGGGACGATCGCCGCGTACTCGGCCGCCAGGAACGGCAGGAAGAACTTGAACCCCGAGTTCAGTCGCACCTGCACGGTATGCTCGTCCAGCATGCGGATTCCGCGTACATGGCTCGTTCTCCGGGCCAGGAAATCCTCGTAGCCGTCGATATATTCGATCTCGGCGAACTTGCCCCGGGATTTCTCGATGAGGTTCTCCAGGGTGAATACCACGTCGGCGGCGGTGAACGGCCGGCCGTCGTGGAAGCGGACGCCGCGGCGCAGGTGAAATGTGTACTGCCGGTGGTCCGGGGAGACCTCCCAGTTCTCGGCGAGCTCCGGGGCGAGGCTGCCCATGTGATTGGCGCACACCAGGTTGTTGAATATGGCGTCGCTGAGCTGGCCTTCGACGTAATAGGTGCCTTCATGGGGGAGCAGCGAGCCGGGTTGGGGGACGATGAGGGCCCGCAGCAGCTGCGGGCCTTTGGGCCCGAGAACCCCGGCGGTTTCGCGCTCCGGGCGGGAGCAGCCCGGGAGGGCCAGGAGGAGCAGCAGGGCGGCGGCGAGGCCGCCGATTCCATTGCGCAAGCCCATGAACCGCTTCAGACCCTGAAATTCAGGGCTTTTTCCACGATGGCGAACTCGGCCGGCAGGGTTTCGCCCACTTCGCCGTCGAATTCGATATGGACCTCATCGGGCGAGTCCACCTTGATCTCCCGGGCCTTCAGGATATGGACCTTGGGGTTGCGGGCGATCGTCCCGGTATAAAGCAGGCGGGAATTGGCCAGGATCTCGAGCTTCTTCATGGGTTCGATGAGCACCAGGTCGAAGTATCCGTCGTCAGGCTCGGCCTGGGGGGCGATGACCATGCCGCCGCCGAAGATGCGCCCGTTGGCCACGGCGCCGATCAGGTACTCGCCCTGCATTTGCCGGCCGTCGTCCAGGGTCAGGCGCACTTTCTTGCTGCGGTAGTTCATCATGGTGGACAGCAGGCCACGGTAATACGTCAAGGCGCCGCGCCGCGAGGGATCGATGGAGGCGATGTTGCGGATCACTTCCGCTCCCAGGCCGAAATCGGCGACGTTGATGAAATACTGCGTCTTGGGGCCGCCGGCGGCGGCGCTGTAGGTGATGCGCCCCATGTCGATCTTGCGGCTCTTGGCGTTCTTGATGCGGGCGGCTGATTTGTCGAAATCGCGGGGGACCTTCATGAAGCGGATGAAATCGGAACCGGTCCCGGAAGGGATGATGCCCACGGCGGCGGCGTCGTTGATGGCCTGACCCGACTGCGGATGGAAAAAGCCGCTGCTGATCTCGTTGAGCGTGCCGTCGCCCCCGACGCCGATGAGGAGATCGAACCCGTCGCGCAGCATTTCGCGGGCAATCTCCGTCGCCTGGCGCGGTTTTTCGGTGAAGCTGAACTTGAAATCCCGGAAATGGGTACGGATGGCCGTGCGGATCGCCTCCCAGCGCCTGCCGGTCCGGCCATTGGCGGAACAGGGGTTGACGATGACGTGGACCTTGTTCATCGCGGTTCGCCTTCGCCGGGGCGCAGCAGCCGGCGGGCGGCCAGTCCGGCGAGAGCACCGGCGGCGATGGCCAGCAGCAGGAACAGGCCGATGGCCAGGGCCATCATGGCCTTGAAGGGCCCGCCGGCCATGGCCGAGGTCTGGCCGTCGGCCAGGAAAGGGGCCATGGCGCGGGTCGACTCGATCATCAGCTCCAGTTTCTCCTGGGTGAGGCCGGAGATGGAAATGAAGCCCATGACGGCAAAGATGCCGCCGCCGGTCAGCCCGCTCAGGGAGCCGGCCAGCAGCGCATCGCCTCGGCCCAGGACGGGATTCGCCCGGTAGAGCAGGTGGATGGTCAGCCCGGCCCCGAGGACGATCCAGGTCATGAAAAACAGGTTGAGCAGGTTCAGCCCGGGAAAGATGGAGAGGATCCCGGACGCAAGTCCGCCCAGCAGCACGCTCTTGCCGAGACCTTCTAGCGCTTTGGGGTTGCTTGGGGGCAAGTTGCGATCCTAGTTGATGACTTCAACGGTGCCGTCGATCACGGCCGGCAGCGAGTCGGTGATGATGGTCTTGCCGGCGGGAGTGGTGTATTTGAATATCTTGGTCTTGGCGCGCGCCGGGGACGACAGCGTGTAGCTCATGCCCATCAGCGTCATCACGCGGCGGATATAGTTCCGCGTCTCGTTGTAGGGCGGGACGCCCTTGTACCTGCTGACGGCCTCCTCGCCGGCGTTGTAGGCGGCCAGGGTCAGTGGGATGTTGCCCTGGAATTTCCCGTACAGGTACTTCAGGTGCTTGACCCCGGCCTCGATGTTCTCGTGGGCGTTGTAGCGGTTGATCACCCCGTACTGCCGGGCCGTGTCCTTCATCAGCTGCATGACGCCGACCGCGCCCTTGGGCGACACGGCGAAGGGGTTGAAGCTCGACTCGGCCTTGGCCACGGCCAGGACCAGGTCCTCGCGCAAATTGTGCTTCTCGGACATCGTCTGGATCTTCTGCTTGAGCTCCAGGGGCACGGCGTTGGAGCGTGCCGGGGCGACGAAGGAGATGCCGTTCTTGCCGCCGGCCACGCGGTCCAGGGTGTTGGAGAGGACGATGTGGCCGTTCTTGTCCTGGCGGACGATCAGCTCGGCGTAGACCAGGGAGCCGATGAGCCAGGCGCAGCAGAAAAGGATGGCGTTACGCTTCATGGCTCTCCCGCAGGGCGCGGCCAATCTTTTCCTTCAGCCCGTCCAGGTCGGCGATCGGCTCGCCGCCCGCCTGGGCGAAGTCCTTCCTGCCGCCGCCTTTGCCGTTGATCATGGGTGCGACCTTCTTGATGATTATATTCGCGTCAAATTTGCCTGTCAAGTCCTTGAAGACCGAGGCCACGACCAGCGAGCGGCCGTCGCCGCTGGCTTCGCTGTTGGCGAAAAGGACGGCGATGCCGCGGGTGCGGTTCCTGATCTCGTCGGCCAGGCTGCTGAGCGTTTCGCGGTCGGCCCCGGGCAGGGCGGCGATGACGGCGGGAACTCCGGCGATGGGTTGCGCGCTGCCGACCAGCCTTTCCAGGTCGGCTGCCGGGGCCGGCGGGCCTTTTTTCAGCTGCTTCTCGCTCTCCCTGGAGCGCGCCTCGATCCCTTTCAGGAAAGGCAGCAATCCCTCCGCCTTCTGGCCGAAATGGGCGAGGACCTGCTGCAGCACGGCCAGGTTCCGCTCCACGAAGAGGTAGGCCGCCTCGCCGGCCAGCGCCTCGATGCGGCGGATCCCCGAGGAGCTCGAGCTTTCGCCGATGATCTTGAACATGCCGATCTCGCCGCTGGCGCGCAGGTGGGTGCCGCCGCACAGCTCGCGCGAAAAATCGCCCATGGAGACGACGCGCACGGTGTCGCCGTATTTTTCCTCGAAAATGGCGATGGCCCCGGACTGCACGGCCTCCTCGTAGGGCTGGGTGCGCCGGTCCACGGGAAGGTCGGCGCGGATCTTCTCGTTGACGGCGCGCTCGACCTTTTCCAGCTCCTCGGCGCTGACAGCGCTGTAGTGGGTGAAGTCGAAGCGCAGCTTGTCGGGGCCGACCCGCGAGCCGGCCTGCTTGACGTGCAGGCCCAGCACCTCGCGCAGGGCGGCATGCAGCATGTGGGTGGCCGTGTGGTGGATGGCGATCTGCTGGCGCCGGTCCGGGTCGACCTCCAGGCGCACGCCGTCGCCGACCTGCAAGCGGCCCTCGTTGAGCAGCACTTCGTGCAGGATGGCGCCGCCCGGCGCCTTCCTGGTGTCGTTCACCGTGAAGAAGGCCTCGCTGCCCTTGCCGCGGCCGCTGTCGCCGACCTGGCCGCCGCTCTCGGCGTAGAAGGGGGTGCGGTCGAAGACCAGGATGCCTTTCTGGCCGGCAGCGATGCCCGGCGCCTCGCGGCCGTCGATGTAGGCCGCCTGCAGCACGGCATCGGCCTGCAGGTCGTCGTAGCCGACGAACTCGCTGTGCAGGCGATCGATGTTCTTCAGGACGGAGATATCCTTGCGCTTTTCCTGCAAACTGAGCCGCGAGCGCTCCTTCTGGTCCTGCAGGGCGCGCTGGAAGGCGGAGAAATCGATGCCGATGCCCTTCTCCATGGCCAGGTCGCGGGCGAAGTCCAGGGGAAAGCCATAGGTGTCGGAGAGGCGGAACAGGTCCGCGCCGGCCAGGCGCTCCTGCCGGCTCTCGATGGCACCCTGCAGCAGGTCGTCGAAGATCTTCAGGCCGTTGGCCAGGGTGCGGTTGAAACGCTCCTCCTCCATGGCGATGACCTTGGCGATGAATTCACGGTTGGGCTCGAGCTCCGGGTAGAACGGCTTCATCGCCTCCACGACGCTGCCGCTGAGCTGGTGCAGGAATGCTCCCTGCAGGTTGAGCGACTTGCCGTGCTTGACGGCCCGGCGCAGGAGGCGGCGCAGCACGTAGCCGCGGCCGTCGTTGGCCGGCATGATGCCGTCGGCGATGAGGAAGGTCAGGGCGCGGACGTGGTCGGCCACCACGTTGAGGTCCACCTGCAGGGCCGGGTCGTCGCGGTCGATGGCCGCCAGCTCGGCGGTGCGGGCGATGAGCGGCGCGAACAGGTCGGTGCGATAGTTGCTGGAGACCCCCTGCAGGATGGCGGCCAGGCGCTCCATGCCCATGCCGGTGTCAATGGAGGGCGCGGGCAGGGGGTGCAGAACGCCGGCCGGGTCGCGGCTGAACTGCATGAACACCAGGTTCCATATCTCGACGAAGCGGCGGTTGCCGTCGACGAATTCCTGGGGGCCGAATTCGGGGCCGCGGTCGTAGTGGATCTCCGAGCAGGGACCGCAGGGGCCGGTGTCGCCCATCTGCCAGAAATTGTCCTTCTCGCCCAGGCGGTGGATGCGCTCGCGCGGCACGCCGATGCGCTCCTGCCAGATGCGGAACGCCTCGTCGTCGTCGCGGAAGACGGTGATCCACAGCCGCTCGGGCGGCAGGTGATAATGCTGCGTCAGCAATTCCCAGGCGTAGGCGCAGGCCTTCTCCTTGAAATAGTCGCCGAAGGAAAAATTGCCGAGCATCTCGAAGAAGGTGTGGTGGAAATCGGTGCGCCCGACCTCGTCGAAGTCGTTGTGCTTGCCCGAGACGCGCATGCACTTCTGGATGGTGACGGCGCGGCGGTACCCGCGCTTCTCCTCCTGCAGGAAGACGCCCTTGAACTGGTTCATGCCGGCATTGGTGAAGAGCAGGGTCGGGTCCTTGGCCGGGACCAGCGGCGACGAGAGGACGCGCTGGTGGCCGTGCTTCTGGAAGAACTCGTAGAACGTGCGGCGGATCTCGGCGTTGGGCAGCATCAGTCGATTTCCAGCAGGTTGTGGTCGCGGGTCGTGTCTTCCGGCATCTTGTCCGGGGCGCCGCCGCCGATCTCGGACATGCGCTTTTCCATCTCTTCCATGGACATGTCCTTGGCGCTCTGCACGCCGATCTTTTTCAGCTTGAACTCGTCGGGGTTGCTGGCCCATTTCAGTCCCTCGTCGAAGGAGATGAAGTTCTTCTGGTACAGGAAGTAGAGGGACTGGTCGAACGTCTGCATGCCGTACTGCGAGATGCCCTGCGAGATGGCCTCCTTGATCAGCTTGGTCTTTTCCTGGGTGACGATGCAGTCCTGGATGAACGGGGTGCTGATCAGTATCTCCACGGCCGGCACGCGGCCCTTGTCGTCGCTGCGCGGCAGCAGCCTCATGGAGATGATGGCCTTGAGCACCGAGGCCAGCTGGATGCGGATCTGCTTCTGGTGGTGCGGCGGGAACATGGAAATGATGCGGTTGATCGTTTCCGGGGCGTCGAGGGTGTGCAGGGTGGACAGCACCAGGTGGCCGGTCTCGGCGGCCAGCAGGGCGGTCTCGATGGTCTCCAGGTCGCGCATCTCGCCGACCAGGATGACGTCGGGGTCCTGGCGCAGGGCGCTGCGCAGGGCCTTGGAGAAGTCGTTGGTGTCGGATCCCACCTCGCGCTGGTTGATGATGCTCTTCTTGTCACGGTGCAGGTATTCGATCGGGTCCTCGATGGTGACGATGTGCTCGATGCGGTGGATGTTGATATAGTCGATCATGGCCGCCAGCGAGGTCGACTTGCCGCTGCCGGTGGTGCCGGTGACCAGGACCAGGCCGCGCATCTCCTGGGATATCTTTTCCAGGACCATGGGCAAATTCAGGTCGGAAATGCTCTTGATCTGGGTGGGAATGACGCGCAGCACCATGCCCACCGCGCCTCTCTGGTAAAAAACGTTGCAGCGGAAGCGGCCCAGGCCGGGGATGCTGTAGGCCATGTCGATCTCATGGTCGCGCTTGAAACGGTCCTTCTGTTCGCCGTTCATCATGGCGAAGGCCATGGCGATGGTGTCCTCGGGCATCAGCCTCTTCAGTTCCACCAGGGGATGCAGCGTGCCGTTGATGCGGATCACCGGGTGGTTGCCGACCTTCAGGTGCAGGTCCGACGCCGTCCTTTCCACGCTGATCTTCAACAGATCGTCAATGTTCATTTTCTGCTCCTCGATTGGCGATATTATACAACAATAAGCGCTGAACATACAAGAAAATGCTATAATGGCGGCCATGAAGACCTTCCAGGCCCTGGCCGTCGTTGTTCTGTTGCTCAGCCTGGCCGCCTGCGCCCGCCGCGACGGACGCGGGGAGCCCCGCTTCGACCCGGAGATCGCCGAAACGGACCCCGAGGTCTACCAGGTCGGCATCGCCTCGTGGTACGGCGCCGACTTTCACGGCCGGACCACCGCCAACGGCGAGAAATACGACATGCACAAGCTGACCGCCGCCCATCCGCAGCTGCCGTTCCACACCCTGGTCGAAGTGGAGAATCGGGAGAACGGCAAGCGGGTGCTGGTGCGCATCAACGATCGCGGGCCATTCGTGAAGGAGCGCATCATCGACCTCTCCCTGAAGGCGGCGCAGCGCCTGGAAATGGCAGAGAAAGGCACGGCCGCGGTCTGCCTGCGCCTGCTGCGCCGCGGCGGACCCATGCCCGCAGGGGCTCCCCCCCCCGGCCCGCCCCGGGGCTGCGTCGTCCAGGCCGGCGCTTTCGCCGTGCGCGAGAACGCCGAGGACCTGCTCCTGACGCTGGGGGACATCTTCCCGGGCCTGGGCTTCCGGGTCGCCGTCGAGGACGGCATGTTCAAGGTGCTGTCCCCGGAGCTGGGAGAGGCCGCGGCCTGCAGCGAGGTGCTGCGCAAGCTGGCCGCGCACGGCCTGCAGGGATTCGCCCGCGAACCCGTCCCCGGCGAAAAATAATACGCCGGCCCGGTTTTCTCTTGAAAATAAAAAAAATCTTGTTTAAAATATTCCGCATAGGCGGAGAGAAACTCATGGGTCTTCCGATCTCAAGCGCGATGGCCGCCCCGGGCGGCTTCCCGGTGTCCGATGGCTGAAGATCGCGATACGCTGCCCCTGGGCGTCAGCGACGCCCGCGCCGGCGAACCCGCCCCTTGCAAGCGCATCCTCGTCGTCGACGATGACGACACGGTGCGGGAGGCGCTGAAGGATTTCCTGGAGTTCCACGATTTCGCCGTCACCGCGGTGGACAACGCCGCCCTGGCCCTGCAGGCCCTGGCCGCCAGCGATTTCGACCTGGTGATATCCGACCTGGTCATGCCGAGAATGGACGGCATCGCACTGATCAAGGCCGTGCGCGAGGCGGGGAAGGACGTCCCCCTCCTGGTCATGACCGGCTTCGCCTCGATCGAGTACGCCGTCGAGTCGATGAAGGCCGGGGCCACTGATTTCATCACCAAGCCCTTGAAATTCGACCATGTCATGCTGATCATCAATCGCGTCCTGGAAACGTCGGCGCTGCGGCAGATGGCCCGTGAGAGGGAATATTACAAGGACCTCTCCAACAGCGACGGCCTGACCCGCATCGGCAATTATCGCCATTTCAACCAGGTGCTGCAGATCGAGATCGACCGCCAGCGGCGCTACGGCCGGCCGCTGACGCTGCTGATGATCGACATCGACGACTTCAAGAAGACCAATGACCGCTACGGCCACCTGATCGGCGACATGGTCCTGATCAAGATCGCCGCCCTGCTGAAGGACGAGGTGCGCGGCTTCGATTTCGTCGCCCGTTACGGCGGCGACGAATTCACCGTCATCCTGCCCGAGGTCTCCGAAAAGGCCGCCCTGGCCGTCGGCCGCCGCATCATGAAATCCATCGCGCTGCAGGAGTTCGCCACGCCGGAATATACCGAGATCGGTCAGGTCAGCGTGACCATCGGCATCGCCTCCTTTCCCAGGGACGCCCTTGACGCGCAGGACCTGGTGGCCAAGGCCGATCGCGCCATGTATGCTGGCAAGAGCGCGGGCAAGAACTGCCTTTGCGTTTTCGGGGAAGAGAAGAACATCATCCGCCTGCGCCGGCCCACGCCGGCTCCGGGCCCTGTAAAGAAATAAGCGTTGGCGGCGGGGGGTCAGGCGAAGGTGCCGCGCTGGACGATCTCGCCGTCCCGTATCAGCCAGCGGCCATTGGCCAGCAGGTGGCGGATGCGGTCTTCCCCGTCCAGGAGCAGCAGGTCGGCATCCAGCCCGGCCGCGACGCGGCCTTTGCCGGGCAGCTTGAGGATGGCGGCGACGTTGGCCGTGACCACCGGCAGCGCTTTTTCCAGCGGCATTTTTTCCAGGCGCACGCAATCGATGAGTTCGTTGAAGATGGCCTTGGGCTTGCCCGTGGCCAGGCTCTGCAGCTCGCCCTTGGCGTTGAAGACCGGAAGCGACCCGCAGCCGTCGGAGGAAAAGGTGATGTGCTCCAGCGGCACCCCCGCCGCCAGCAGCTCGCGCAGGCAGGCGGAGGGCTTGATCTCCTCATCGGGGTAATACGGGTAGGAGCTGGCGGTGATGTCGACGAATCCCTCGCGGCCGTACTGCTTGGCCGCCTCGAAAACGGCGCGGGTGCGATTGCAGTGAGTGGGCAGGAACTGGGAGAAGCGCAGCTCGCTCTGCCTGACGGCAGCGATCAGCAGTGAGAAGGGCTCCGGGGCATCGCCGAGGTGGATATTGACGATGCCGGCCTTGCCGCCGATCATGCCGCCGACCCGGGCCAGCTTGGCCAGGCGGATGAGCTCGTCGACGCTGGGGCTGGATGAGCGATGGTCGGCGATGGCGATCTCGCCCACGCCGATGACCTCGTCCACCAGGGCCAGGTCCTTGCCCGCGTCGCCGAAGAGGGTGGGCGTGGGCACCTGGTAGGCACCGGTGTAGATCCAGGCGGAAACCCCTTCCTGGCGCAGCCCCTTGGCCTTCATCAGCACCGAGGCCACCGAGCGGGTCAGGCCGTCGGTGCCCAGGCAGCCGATGACGGTGGTGATGCCGCCCTCCACCATGTCGAGCAGGCGCATCTCCGGGGTGCGCGTGGCCGGGCCGCCCTCGCCGCCGGCGCCGGCGATGTGCACGTGGCTGTCGATCAGGCCGGGCAGCAGGCGCAGTCCCCGGCCCTCAACGACCGTGGTGGCGCAGCCGCCGGCCGGCTGCAGGCCTTCGCCCACGGCCGCGATGCGGCTGCCGGCGACCAGGACGTCCTGTTCGCCAAGGAATTCCGGGGCGTAGACCCGGCATCCTTTGAACAGTATCATGGACCTACCTGCCCAGCGTGGCGACCATCACGGCCTTGATCGTATGCACGCGGTTCTCGGCCTCGACGAACGCCTGGGAATGCCGGCTTTCGAAGATCTCATCGCTGACCTCGCAGATATCGGGGAACTGCTTGGCCAGCTTGGTCTCGGTGTTGTGAAAGGCGGGCAGGCAATGGAGGAAGGTGCACTCGGAGTTGCCGGTCTTGTCGAACATGGAGCGGTTGACCTGGTAGGGCTTGAGCAGCTTGATCCTCTCGGGGATCTGTTCCTCCTCGCCCATGGACGCCCAGACGTCGGTGTAGATGATGTCGGCGCCCTTGACGCCGGCGCCGATGTCGTCGGTGATGGTGATCTTCGCGTCCCTTTCCTTTGCGAATTCGCGGCATTCGCCGACCAGTTCCTTGGCCGGAAAGAGTGACGCGGGGGCGACGATGCGGAAATCCATGCCCATCTTGGCGGCGCCGATCATCAGCGAGTTGGCCATATTGTTGCGGCCGTCGCCCACGTAGGCGAAGGTGATGCCCTTGAGCCGGCCCTTGACCTCGAGGACGGTCATGAAGTCGGCCAGGACCTGGGTGGGGTGGTACAGGTCGGTCAGGCCGTTCCAGACCGGGACGCCGGCCCACTGCGCCAGCCCCTCCACGGTCTCGTGCTTGAAGCCGCGGAACTGGATGCCGTCGAACATGCGGCCCAGGACGCGGGCGGTGTCCTTGACCGTCTCCTTTTTGCCCAGCTGGATGTCATCCTTGCCCAGGTATTCGGGGTGGGCGCCCTCGTCGACGCAGGCCACCACGAAGGCGCAGCGCGTGCGCGTCGACGGCTTTTCAAAGATCAGGGCGATGTTCTTTCCGGCCAGGTTGTTGCCGCGCAAACCGGCGTACTTGTCCTGTTTCAGCTTGATGGAGAGCTGCAGGAGAAAATCGATCTCCTCGGGGGTGTTGTCCTTCATGGACAGGAAATGTCTTCCTTTCAGGTTGAATGGCATGGGTGACCTCCAAAATTACTTAGCATAGTACCGCAAAAAACCCTTTTAGGCAAGGCGCGCGGTTGACCGGCATGGGCCTTTCTGCTAAAATACTTTTCTTATGGCCGATCAATCCCCGATGAATCCCGCTGACGTGGAAATAAAGGTCATTGCCGCCGCCGATCGCGATGCCCTGAAAAGCCTGTACCGGCAGGCCGGCTGGTGGCAGGAGCGCGACCAGGCCCCCGGCGGCGACTCCTGGCTCGACCGCCTGGTCGCTGGCTCCTTCTGCTTTGTCGGCGCCTTTGCCGGCGGGAAAATGGTCGGCATGGGCCGCGCCGTCTCCGACGGGGCCAGTGACGCCTATATCCAGGATGTGACGGTATTGAAGGAATTCCGTGGCCTCGGCATCGGGGCTGGGATCATCGAAAAGATCGTCGGGTTCTTGCGCGAGCGGCGCATCGGCTGGATCGGACTGGTCGCGGAACCGGGCACGCAGGCGTTCTACCGGCGGCTGGGATTCTCGGTCCTGGAGGGATATGCCCCGATGCTGCTGAAAGAGCGGGAGGATTGATCCGTGCAGGAAGTGAAGCTGGAGAATTTCTCCCCGGTCAAGCTGGCCGACCGCGATACGATACGCCCGCTGCTGCTGGCCGAGGACGTCTGCTTCTGCGAATACAACTTCGCCAATCTCTTCATGTGGGGGGACATCTACCAGACCCGCTGGCTGCTGCAGGAGGACCGACTGTGGCTGTACAACGGCAATGACGACCTGATGCTGATGCCGGTGGGACGGGCGCTGGACATGGCCGGGCTGCTCGCCGTTTCCGACGGGATGCGCCGCGCCGGCAAGAGCGGCAATTTCGTCCTGGTCGATCCGGACTTCGTGCGCGAAAACCCCGGACTGGGGGAATTCTTCAGAATGGAGGCCGACCCGGACAACGGCGACTACATCTACCTCACCCAGAAGCTGGTCGACCTGAAGGGCAACAAGCTGCACAAGAAGCGCAACCAGATCAGCCAGTTCCAGGCGCTGTACCCAGGCCACCAGGCCCTGCCGCTGCAAAAAAATGACCTGGCGGCCTGCTTCTCCCTGGCCGAGAAGTGGTGCCGCCTGCGCACCTGCGAAGAGCTGGATTTCACCCATGAAACGTCGGCCCTGCAGCGGGCGATGCATTTTTTTGAAGAATTGGGCCTGCAGGGAGTGAAGATAACCCATCAGGGGGAATTTATCGCCTTTTCCATCTTTTCGCCACTGAACCACAACATGGCCGACGTGCATTTCGAGAAATTCGATCCCGAGGTGAAGGGCAGCGGCCAGGTGATCAACTGGGAGACCGCCAGGGCGCTGGCCGGGACGGCCAAGTACATCAACCGCGAACAGGACCTGGGCATCGAGGGGCTGCGCCAGGCCAAGCGTTCATACGCTCCCGAATACGTGCTGAACGCCTATTTCCTGGGGCGGAAGCCCTGACCCCCCGCCTGGATCACATCCCGCTTACTGCTCCGGCTCGCGGGCGATGACCCCTTTCTCGATGAGCAGGTCGACCTGCTTGTTGACCATGTCGGCGAAGCGCAGAAAATGGGGGATGGTCAGGTGGGCGTAGGTGTGGATGGCCACGCGGGCCGGCTCCTTGACGTCGCGGATGCCGAGGCCCAGGCAGATCTCCTCGGGGTTGACGTTGAAGGAGATCAGGTTGGCATAGACGTGCTGGGCGTGCAGGTCGGTGATCTCGATCTTTTCCTCTTTCTTCTCCATGACGTCCTCCCCTGATCGCTGCCGCTTCAGCGGTAGCTGTTCCTTTCCAGCTTCTTCAGCACCTTGTACAACCGCTGCTCGTCGGCGCTGAGCACGATGCGGCTGTTCTTCTGCGTCTGCTCTTCCTTGCGGATCACGCCCAGGTCGACGTTGAAGCCGATCTTCTTGAAGGCCTTCCTGACGCCGGAGTGCCCGGCGAGCAGGGCCTCGTAGCTGACCACGATGCTCTTGGGGGTGTTCTCGTGGGCGGCGACCAGGGCGTTGTTGTTGTCGAACCAGCTGAGCTTGAACTGCGATATGCCGCGCTTGTACATGCTCGAGCGGACATCGGCCGGGTTGCGGAAGATGAAGACCGCGCGGATCTTCTTGTCCTTGGCGATGTGGCGGAAGAAGAAGAGCGCCGGCACGTGGACGATCTTGAGGCCGGTCAGGCCCTGGCCGCCGTTCAGGCGCTCGACGATCTTGTTCATCTCGAGGACGTTCTCCTCGGTCATGGCCTTGTCGATCAGCTTTTTTTCCAGTTCCTTGCCGGTCTCCAGCTCGAAGTAGCCCGACTTGTTGTACTCGTCGCCGCCGAAGTCCGAAGTCCACGCCGGCGCTCTTGAGCAGCTGGCAGGCCAGCGAGGTGCCGCTGCGCGGGTGCCCGACGACGAATATGCCGTTCTTCAGCACGATGGGCCGAATTTCTTTTTTTGCTTCAGGTGCCGGATGATCCACTTGTGCCTCCATTGCTGCGGTGATGAAGGTGCATTATACCACAGGATGAGAGATAGCTTAAATCTTGGCGTACGGTGTAAGGCGCAAGGCGCAAGGGAAGAAAAAAAAATACGGAGCAGTACGAAAACAGGACAAAACAAAGAAGCTCGATTGATCTTTTTCTTTTCTTCCCTACACCTTACGCCCTCCTCCTTACGCCGATTTCACGTTTCTGTTAGAATATGCCCATCATGGAGAAATTCCGCATGCAGCTCTTCGAGGAAAGCCAGGCCATGCAGTTCGCCATGGACCACCGCGGCCACCGGGAATTCTCGCTGAAGAAAAGGTCGGGGACGCTGACGCGCAGCTTCGACGGCAGCTGGAAAAGCCGGTCGCTGGAAACGGTCTCCCGGGAAGCGGCGGCCTCGGCTTTGTCCTGGAAGAACAGCGGCCGCATCCGCCAGGACCTGCCCGGACTGGAGGTCGATCCCGGCGAGATCCTCGCCACCGGGGGCTTCCTTGCCGACTTCCTGCAGCGCCTCGACCTGCAGGAATGGCAGGTGGTCTTCCGCGCCCGCAGCTGCCGGCGTTTGATCCGCAATACGCGCCGCCAGGACGTCGAGAACGCCTTCGACCATTTCGTCGTCACGGCCAGGCTCAAGGCCCGCGGCCGGGAAGAGGAGCTGGAGGTCGGCGAGGGGAGCAGCGAGGCTCTGAAATTCAACCTGGACGGCCTGACTCGGCGCATCAGCGAGGCCCTGGAGAGCCAGAAGCACCGCCGCCGCGTCGTCTTCGACCGCCAGGTCCCGGTCGTGCTGCAGGCCGGCGAGGGGGCCATCCTTTTCCATGAGACACTCGGGCACGCGCTCGAGGCCGACTATGTGCACCAGGGATTATCCCCATTCACCAGGGCCGACCTGGGCCGGGCGATCGTCCCCGAGGCGATCACCATCCTCTGCCGCGACGAACGCGACCCGTTCTTCCGCGCGGCCGCCGTGGATGACGAGGGCGAGACCTGCGCCCACCCGCTGTTGGTGGAACGGGGGGTCCTGCGCCGCTTCATCAGCGATTACGCCTACCAGAAGCTGCTGCACCTGCCTGAACGCGGGCACGCCCGTCTGGAGGATTTCAGCCGCATCCCGCAGCCGCGCATGTTCGCCACCTATGTCCAGCCCGGCGGCGTGCCCGCGGCCGAGATCGTCGCCTCCACCCCGCTCGGCGTCTATGCCAGGGAATTCGGCGACGGCGGGCTCGATTTCCGCTCCGGCCGGTTCTTTTTCCGCATCCGCCAGGCCTTCCTGATCGAAAAAGGGCGACTGGGCGCCCCCATCGGCGCCCTGACCGTCAGCGGCGAGATCCGCGAGATCCTGCGCGATATCGCCATGGTGGGCGATGATTTCAAATATGACCGCGGCACCAGCTATTGCCAGAAGAACGGCCAGGTGCTGCCCGTGCGAGTCGGGCAGCCCACCGTCAAGATCGACAAGCTGTGGGTCAACGGGGTGGCCGGTGCTTGAGACGGTATTGAGAATGGGGCGCGAGGCCGGCTTCTCGACCGTCGAAGCCTTCGCGGAGAAGGTGCGCCGCCAGGAAAGCGACGGCGCCGACCGCGTGCTGTCCCGGCACGAGGTCGAGAGCGACCGCGTGAGGGTGCGGGCTTTCCGCGACACGGGCGACCCGCTGGGGCTGAGCCTCTCCGCCCCCGATTCCCGCCAGGTCAAGGCCGGCCTGGCCGGGCTGGCCTCCAGCCCGGTACTCGACCGCAGGAAAAATTTCGCCCACCTGCTGCCCCACGGCGCCCAGAAGGTCAAGGTGAGCATTTACGACCCCGGGATCGAGCTCTGGGACGAGGCCCAGGCCGCCGACCTGCGCGAAAGGCTGCGCGAATGCCTGGTGACCTTTCCCGGGCTGCAGCTCATAAAATTCCAGTTCATGCGGGCGCTGAAGAAGGTGTACCTGGCCAACAGCCTGGGATTTTTCGCCAAGTACAAGAAAACCCTTTTCCAGGTCCAGGCCTCTTTCATGCTCAAGGACCACGCGCTGGAACTCAGCGAAAGCCGGACCTTTTTCCGCGACTTCGATCCGCAGCGCCTGGTGGCCCGCGGGGCGAACCTGCTGGGGGCCCTTGCCGCAGATCCGGAGCCCGCGGTCATCACCAACGAGTACGTCGTCATGTCGCCCGAAGCCTCGGCCCTGGTGCTGAAGGAATTCTCCCCTGGGCTGAAGCGGGAGCGTTCCGCTCCCAGGGGGCACGGCACCGCCGCTTCGGCGCGGGTGAGCATCATCGATCACGGCGCCATGGACGGCCAGCCCGGCTCGGCGCCCTTCGATGACGAGGGCACGGCGGCGGGGGAGAAATACCTGGTCAACAAGGGGGTGGCGCTGGCGGCGATCGCCGACATCCGCACCGCGTTCGCTGCCGGCGGCAAAACCACGGGCAACGGCTTCCGTGACGAGCGCGGGGTCTTCCCGCAGGCCCAGTTCTCCAACCTCTTCATCCGCCCCGCGAACGACTCCCTGGCCCAGCTGCTGCAACAGGCCCGCCAGGGGGTCCTGATCTACCTGGTGAAGCCGAAAGGCGCGGGGCGCCAGCCCGGCGAGCTCCTGTTCTCGGCCTACGGCTATTTCTTTGCCAGCGACGGCATCGCCCGCCCGGTCCACTTCCATTTCGCCACCACCATGCGCTCCTACCTGCTGCACGTCCTGGCGGTGTCGCGCGAGCTGCGCTTTTTTCACAGCCGGGCCAATATCGGCTCCCCTTACCTGCTGCTGCAGGGCCGTCCCGGCCCGGGGAAAGTCTTTTTGATTTAACCATGAGATATTTCAGCGAAAATCCTATTCATTTAAAAAACAAGCGAGGTCCGGCATGAAAAAGTACTCATTGGCGCTGATTCTCCTGGTTTTAGGGGTTTGGCTTAACGGGCAGACGGTGGTTATCTTGACCCCTGGCCAGATTTCGGTGGGCACCGAGGTCCATTTCCGCTACGACCACGAAGGCGGCGGCGGCTCTTCCACCTACAGCTGGAATTACGGTGATGGTGCCAACGAGACCACGGGCAACAACCAGGGCCATCACGCGTATTCGGCGGCGGGCACCTACACCGTGACTTGCAACTTCTCGAACATCGGGGCCCCGCCCTCGAGCGCTTCGGTCACGATCACGGTTGTCGACAACCGCCGCGTGGCTCCCCAGGGCGGCAATTTCCGCCAGGGCCGGCGGGTGAATTTCCAGGCCGAGAACTTCGCCGGCAACAACCTGACCTGGAACTTCGGCGACGGCACCGTCGAGAACGGCACGCGCAACCACCAGCATGTCTATGGCAGCCAGGGAAGCTTCCAGGTCAAGGTCTACGAATCCGGCGCCGGGGAATCCTCCGCCGTCACCTGCCAGGTGACCATCGAGGCCGACAACCGCCGCCTGGAAGCCGTTCCCGCCGCACCGCGCGCCAACCAGGTCGTTGCCTTTGCGGCCCAGAACTTCGCCGGCGGCGGCCTGCACTGGGAGTATGGCGACGGCAAGAGCGACAACGGCGGCCCGAACCAGAACCATGTCTTCAGCCAGCCGGGCAATTTCCAGGTCCGGGTCTGGGAAAGCTCGGAAAGCTCCGACGATGCGGTCAGCCTGGCGCTGACGGTGGCCCCGGACAACCGCCAGGTGCAGGCCGTACCCAGCCCGCCCCGCGCCGGCCAGGCGGTGCAGCTCACGGCCAGCAACTTCGCCGGCGGCGACCTTCGCTGGAGCTACGGCGACGGCAAGACCGAGAACGGCGGTCCGGTGATGACCCACGTCTACGCTGCCCCCGGCAATGTCCAGCTCCAGGTGTGGGCGGGCAGCGAGGGCCCGGAAAGCGCCCTGAAGGCGTCCCTGTCCGTGCAGCCCGATGTCCGCCAACTGGCCATCAACGGCCCCCCCGACATCTTCGAAGGCACCGAGGTTGTTTTCGAAGGCCGCAATTTTTCGCTTCCCAACCTGAAATGGGACTTCGGGGACGGCACGGTCGAGCGCGCCGGCCTGCGCCAGGCCCACCGCTTCCAGAGGCCGGGCAGCTTCATGGTGAAGGTGGTCGAGGCCGACAGCGAGAACCTGCCCCTGGAAAAAAGGGTCCAGGTACTGAACGACAACCGGGCCCTGGTCCTGAAGAGCAGCGTGGTCTACGCCAACAGCGAGTTCGAGATCGAGGCCCAGAATTTCCGCGGCGGCTCGGTCAGCTGGGATTTCGGCGACGGCCCGCTGCAGACGGGGCAGCGGCTGATGAAGCACCGCTACGCCCGCTCCGGACAGTTCCGCGTGCGCGCGGTCGACTTCGCCGGCCGCGACGGCAAGTTCGTAGAGAAGATCATCCAGGTGGAGAACGATCCCCGCGTCATCGCCATGCCCGTGGAGATCATCGCCGGCGAGGAGATCGCCATGCAGCTGCAGAACGCCGGAGCCGGCAGTTTCGCCTGGAAGTTTTCCGACGGCGACAGCCGCAGCGGCCCGGAGCTGCGGGCCAAGGCCTTCCGCGCGCCGGGTCCCCACAAGATCACGGTCGCCGACACCTCCGGCAAATTCCCGCCGCTGGAAAGGACGGTGCAGGTGCTGCCGGACACCCGTTCCTTGAAAAGCTCGTCCGGCTTCATCCTGCCCAAGGAGGCCGTGACCTTCACCGCCCGGAATTTTCGCGGGCCCGGGGTGCGCTGGGATTTCGGCGACGGCACGGTCAAGGAGAACGGCCAGGCCTCCGAGAAGCACCAATACGCGGCGCTGGGCCGCTACCAGGTCAAGGCCGTCGACTTCAACGGCCGCAGCAGCAAGGTGTTCCAAGCCGACGTGGTGGTGGCGGAAATGACCCCCGATTTCGAGGTTTCCGCCATGGAATTCAGCTTCGACAACGGCAAATACTACCGGGTCGTTGCCAGGAACAGCCCGGCCCCCGGCTACCAATTGCGCGTCAAGGCCAAGGGCCGCGGAGTGCTGACCGGCCAGTTCATGCTGGACAACATGAGTATCGGGCTCTTCCAGCTGGTCGTCCAGGAAAACCAGGTCGCGGTCCTGCCCCGGGCGCAGATGGCCGCCTTGCCGGTGATCGACATGGGCCTGCACGAGCTGACGCTGAAGTTCACCAACTACTCCTTCAACCAGCGCATCCCCATCATCAAGTATTTCGTGACCACCGCCGGCGTCATCCAGATCGTCGCGCCCGCGATCGACGCCAGGGTGCCGGCCGGGGAGAAGGTCAGCCTGCGCTGGGCGATCGAGCGGAAGAAACCGCTGTTCGAGATCGCGGTGTCCGACGTGCCCTTCCAATTCCTCGACGACAAGCAGGTCGAGTGGCTGCCGCTGGCCGGCGCCTCCAGCCACCTGTTCGATCCCGCCCCCTTCAAGCCGGGCGCCTGGATCTACTGGCAGGTGCGCCTGCTCAACGAGAGCAAGCAGGTGCAGACGACCTCAGAGATCGCATCGTTCAGGCTGAGCGAATAAGCGGCCGCGCCCAGGCCGGGGGCCCGCCGCCCGGGCGGGCCCCGATTTGTCAAAAGCCCTGCGATTTGCTATAAGAAGTTCATGGAAAACGTGAAGGTGCTGGTCGTCGACGACGAGAAGAACATACTGGAATCGGTCAAAATGGTCCTGAACTATGAAAAATACAACGTCCAGGTCGCCAGGGACGGTGTCGAAGCCGTTGACCTTTTCAAGAAGTTCCTCCCCGACATCGTGCTGCTGGACGTGAAGATGCCAGGCCTGGACGGCCTGAAGGTGCTGCAGACGTTCAAGTCGCTGAACCCGGTGGCCGAGGTGATCATGATCTCCGGGCATTCGGGGATCGAGGAGGCGGTGGAGGCCTCGCGCCTGGGCGCCTTCGATTTCCTGGAGAAGCCCATTTCGCGCGACAAGCTCGTGCTGACCGTGCGCAACGCCGCCGAAAAGATCTCCCTGCTCAAGGAAAACTACAACCTGCGCAACCTCACCGCCAGGAAATACGAGCTGGTGGGGAATTCGCCGGTCATGAAAGCCCTGCAGGAGACGATCCGCCGCGTGGCCCGCAGCGACTCGACGGTGCTCATCTCGGGCGACAGCGGCACCGGCAAGGAGCTGATCGCCCGCCTGGTCCACCAGCAGTCGGCGCGCAGCCAGAACCGCTTCGTGCAGGTCAACTGCGCCGCCATCCCCGACGAGCTGATCGAGAGCGAGCTGTTCGGGCATGAAAAGGGATCGTTCACCGGCGCCTATGAGAAGAAGATCGGCAAGTTCGAGAGCGCCCACCGCGGCAGCATCTTCCTGGACGAGATCGGCGACCTGAGCCTCAAGGCCCAGGCCAAGGTCCTGCGCGTGCTCGAGGAGGGCGAGGTGCAGCCGGTGGGCTCGCCCGAGATCAAGAAGGTCAACGTGCGCGTCATCGCCGCCACCAACAAGGACCTGGAGGAGGAGATCCGCAAGGGGAATTTCCGCGAGGACCTCTATTTCCGCCTGCACGTGGTGCCCATCCATTCACCCTCGCTGCGCGAGCGCCGCGAGGACATCCCGCTGCTGATCGACCATTTCGTCGCCTATTTCTCGGAGGAGAACAACTACCGCAGGAAGACCTTCTCCGCCGAGGCCATGCAGCTGCTGCGCGACTGCCAGTGGAAGGGGAACGTCCGCGAGCTGCGCAACCTGGTGGAGCGCCTGCTGATCATGTGCCGCAATGATCCCGTCACCGGCCGCGACCTGCCCGAGTACATCGGCCGCCGCGGCGAGGAAGGCGAGCCCCTGCTGCTAGGGCTGACGAATTGGAAAGAGTTCAAGGCACAATCGGAAAAGGCATTCTTGGAGCAGAAATTGAAGGAATTTGACTACAACGTGGCCAAGACCGCCCGCGAGATCGGCCTGCCGCGCAGCAACCTCTATCAAAAGATCGAATCTCTTGGTATAATGGCGGGGCACCAGCAGGCCGCGGATGAAGAATCGCCTCTTCCGTAAGGGAGGGGAGGAAAGTCCGGACTCCGCAGGGAAGGATGATCCCCAACAGGGATTACCCACCGCAAAGCGGTGGGGCAGGAAAGTGCCACAGAGAACAGACCGCATGGCCGTGTTCGCACGGCCAGGCAAGGGTGAAAAGGTGAGGTAAGAGCTCACCGTCCCTCCTGGCGACAGGCGGGACTGAGGCAAACCCCATCCGGAGCAGCTGCTGGACGCCGGCGGCAACGCCGGTGCCAGATAAATGATTCTTCGCGACAGAATCCGGCTTACAGTCCGCGTCCTGCTGGTGCTTATTCCCTACAATGACCTACGTGACGCGTGACGAGTGACGCGTGACGCGAAAAAAAAAGAAAGACAGAGTCTTCTTTCTCATCACGCATCACGGAACCCTGTAAGTCGGTTCACGCATCACGTTCTTTGTTTTGGTCATTGGGGAATTGGAATTTGGAATTTGTGATTTGGAATTTAAATCCAATTAATACCTTTCTTCAACCTTACGCCTTACGCCTTATGCCTTACGCCGAGTCCCGTTCTTTCTCGTCACGCGTCACGCGTTACGCGTCACGATAAGTCTTTTAGAATGCCTCGGCAAAGGTCAGATAGAACGCGGGAGCGGCGCCGGCGAAGCCGATGTCCAGCCGGACGTTCAGGTTTTCGCGGCGGTTGAACTTGTAGCGCAGGCCGGCGCCGCCGGCCAGGTGGAAGCCGGCCAGCTCCAGCAGCGAGAAGCGCGGCTGCACCTGGGCGATGCCGGCGAAAACACAGGCGCCGAAGCGGCCCCACAGCGGCCGGCGGTATTCGGCCTGCAGGGCCAGCAGGCCGCGGTCGCAGTAGCGGCCGTCGTAGTAGCCGCGCAGAAGGTTGAGGCCCCCGAACTTCGGCAGCATGAGGAACGGCGCTTCGCCCTGCACCGCGCGCAGCACTCCCTGCGCGGCGATGACCTGGCCACGGCCCAGCCCGAAATAGCCGCGGGCGTCGAGGGTGACCTGCCCGAAGGCGAAGTCGCCGCCAAGGGCGCGAAAAAAACGGTTGAAAAAGAGGGAGAAATAGGTCCCGGAGGCGGGGGAGAACGTGTTGTCGCGGCTGTCCCACTTGGCGAAAGCGCCCAGGCCGGTGACGGTCCCGCCAGCGGCGCCGGGGACGGCCGCGCCGGCGAGCTGGCCGTCGCTCTCGACGGCGCGCATGGAAACGTCATAGGTTTCCAGGTGCAGGCCGATAAAGGCGCTCCTGCCCCAGCGGCGCTGCAGGTTCAGCTGCAGCCGCCAGTTGCTCGAGGTGAAGTCCTCGCGGTCCTCCTCGCGGGCGCGGTTGCCGATGCCGTAGAAGCGGTCGGGATAATAGGAATACTTGGCCACGCCGTCGACCAGGAACTTGCCGTCGGCCAGGTACAATTCGTAATCGACCTGGGCGATCGACTGCTTGTTTTGCGTGCGGACGAAGTTGAAGCGGTAGTGGGAGAGGCGCGACGCCTGGAGGGCGCGGCCCAGGCGGAAGTGATGGATGCCGACCAGTCCCCAGGCCAGGCTGGTCTCGGGAGTGTAGTAGACCACCGGCGCGATGACGAATCCGCTGCGCGGCGGGGCGGCCGCCCTGTCGACGTTGCCGCGCAGGGCCGGGGCGAGCAGGAACAGCAGCAGGGAGACGATTGCCGGCGACCGGCGTCGCGGGCGCTCAGCGGTC
>JALOLA010000078.1 GCA_025456205.1 Acidobacteriota bacterium
GACAAGGTGCTGATGGGCAGCGAGCGCAAGAGCATGATCATCTCCGAGGAGGAGAAGCGCATCACCGCCTACCACGAGGCCGGCCACGCCCTGATCGCCGCCCTGGAGAAGGAGGCCGACCCGCTGCACAAGGTATCGATCATCCCGCGCGGCATGGCCCTGGGCGTGACCCAGCAGCTGCCGCTCAACGACAAGTACACCTACTCCAAGACCTACCTGGACGCGCAGCTCTCGGTGCTGCTGGCCGGGCGCATCTCCGAGGAGACGTTCCTCAACATGCTGACCACAGGCGCCGGCAACGATTTCGAGAAAGCCACCTCCATCGCCCGCAAGATGGTCTGCGAGTGGGGCATGTCGGCCATGGGCCCCATGACCTACGCCAAGAAAGAGGACATGGTCTTCCTCGGCCGCGACCTGATGTCCCACAACGAGTATTCCGAGGAGACTTCGCAGCAGATCGACAAGGAGATCAAGAAGATCATCGACCAGGCCTACGCCAACTCCCGGCGCATCATCCTGGACAACCGCGACAAGCTGGAGATCATCGCCCTGCAGCTGCTGGAGAAGGAATCCCTGACCTCGGACGATATCGCCGCCATCCTGGGGACGCCGCAGAAACCCGATCCCCTGCAGCCCAAGAAACGCAAGCCCCGGAACGGCGCCGCGCCGCCGGAAGCGAAGTAGATGGTCATTGAGAACATCCTCAGCGCCTTCGCCAAGTTCACGCCCAAGGATATTCTCGATATTTTCCTGCTCTTCCTGCTGATCTACTACCTGCTGCTGCTGATCAAGGGCACCAAGTCCTACCAGATGGCGCTGGGGCTGATGCTGATCGGCTTCTTCGCCCTGCTCTCCAGCCTGCTCAAGCTGACCGCCTTCGCCTACGTGCTGAACAACTTCTTCGCCTACCTGGTGTTCGCCATCATCGTCCTGTTCCAGGGCGAGTTCCGCAAGATCCTGGCCGAGATCGGCGGCAAGCTCAAGACCAAGTTCATCCCGGCCGACATCTCGCGCATCCGCGACGAGATCGTCAACGCCGCGGTGGCCATGTCGCTGGGCAAGGTGGGAGCCCTGATCGCGGTGGAGCGCGAGATCAAGCTGAAATCCTACATCGACAAGCACATCCGCATCGACGCCCTGGTCTCCAAGGACATGCTGCTGACCATCTTCTCGCCCAATACCCCCCTGCACGACGGGGCGGTGATCATTTCCGAGGGGCGCATCGCGGCCGCCAACTGCTTCTTTCCCTACCCGCCGCTGCTCGAGCTGACCCCGGCCGGGGGGCGGCACCTGGCGGCCATCGGCATCAGTCAGGAGACCGACTGCGTGGCCATCGTCGTTTCCGAGCAGACCGGCAAGATATCCCTGGCCGTCAAGGGCGAGCTGATCCGCGGCCTGGACCGCGAGGGGCTCAAGAACCGGCTGAAATTCCTTAAGATCTAACATGGCGGAAAACCTTAAAAAACTGGTCGTCAACAACCTGGGGCTCAAGGCCGGCGCCCTGCTCCTGGCCATCCTGGTCTGGGCCGTGATCAGCGGCCGCGAGCGCACCTTCTCCGAGAAGACGCTGAAGATCCCCGTGGAGGTCGTCAACGTTTCGGAGAACGTCGAGGTGGCCACCCTGCGCCCCGAGGAAGTGAGCGTATCGCTGAAGGGCGCCTCCAAGTTCGTGGCCGCCATCAGCCCCGAGAGCCACGCCATCAAGATCGACCTGAAGAACATCAAGGAAAGCAGCAAGCTGAACTACTTCGCCGAGGATTACCTGGAGTTCCCCAAGGGCATCCAGCTCGTCGCCATCCACCCGAAGATGATCGAGGTCTACGTCGAGGAGTTCGCCACCCGCGAGGTGGCGGTGAAGATCCGCTTCCGCGGCCGGCTGGCGCCGCACCTGCGCCTGGTCTCGGCCAAGGTCGTCCCCGACCGCGTCACCATCATGGGCTACAAGTCGCAGGTCAACGACATCGACATGGTCCTGACCGAGGAAGTGGACCTGGCCGGAGTCAGCGCCAGCCAGAGCCGCCGGCTGCCCCTGAAGCAGACCCGGGACATCCTGAGATTCCGCGACCACCGCGACGTGGAGCTGCAGCTGGAGATCGAGGACCGCGGCGCCGGGAAATGAGCCCCAACCTCTTTGGCACCGACGGCATCCGCGCCCGGGCCGGCGCCTATCCCCTCGACGACCGCTCGCTGCTGAAGCTGGGCGCGGTCATCGCCGCGCTGTCCCCCTCCCCGTCGCGCGTCCTCATCGCCCGCGACACGCGGGAATCGGGGCCGGCCATCGAGGCGCAGCTGGCTCGCGGCCTGGGAAGGAGCGCCCGGGCCTTCTCCGCCGGGGTCCTGCCCACGCCGGGGCTGGCCTTCCTCACCCGGGAACTGGGCTTCGACCTCGGCATCATGGTCTCGGCCTCGCACAACCCCTTCGGCGACAACGGCATCAAGCTGTTCGACCGCCACGGCGAAAAGATCAGCGCCCGGATGGAGACCCGGATCAGCGCCGGCTTTTTCGCGTTGTCGCGCCCGCCCGAGCGCAGGCCGCGCCCGCTGGCCGAGGTCGCGCCCGGACCCTACGCCGATTTTCTGCTGAACGAGGGCGAAGGCCCGCATCCGCGGTTGGGCGCCGGCGGCGCTCCCGCGCGCCTGGCCGTCGACTGCGCCAACGGCGCGGCATCGCGGCTGGCGCCGGCCCTGTTCAAGCGCCTGGGCTGGGACGTCGTCGCCGCCCACGCCCGCCCCGACGGCCGCAACATCAATGCCAACTGCGGCTCCACCTTCCCGGCCGCCCTGCAGAAACGGGTCGCCGCCAGCCGGGCCGGCCTCGGCGTGGCCTTCGACGGCGACGCCGACCGCGTCATCTTCAGCGACGCCCGCGGGCGCCTGCTCGAGGGCGACCACGCCCTCTTTCTCATCGCCCGCTACCTGCGCGCCACCGAGCCGCGCTTCAACGGCGTCGTGGTCGGCACGCTGATGAGCAACCTGGGCCTGGAACAGGCGCTGAAGCGGGCGGGCGTCCGCTTCCTGCGCGCCGACGTCGGCGACAAGCACGTCTACCGGTTGATGAAGAAGAGCGGCGCCATCCTGGGCGGCGAGCCCTCCGGTCACGTCATCCTGCGCCATATCCACAGCAGCGGCGACGGCCTGCTGACGGCGCTCTGCTTCATGAAGGCCCTGCGCCACGCCGGCGGCGACGCCGCGGCCCTGCACGACCGGCTCTTCCTGTTCCCGCAGCGCACGCTCAGCATCCGCGTCAGCGGCAAGCCCGACCTGGAGCGCTGGCCGGAGTTCCGCCAGGCCGTGGCCCGCTTCGCCGACCGCCATGGGCGCCAGGCGCGGCTGCTGGCCCGCTATTCTGGGACCGAGCCGAAGCTGCGCATCATGATCGAAGCGCGCGACCCGCGAACGATCGCCCAAACCATGCCCATTTTCCAGGAATTGGTGGAAAATGAGATCGGAGAAAAAACATGAAACTCAGCGTCAACATCGACCACATCGCCACCATCCGCCAGGCGCGCATGGCCAACGAGCCCGACCCGGTCTACGCCGCGGCGCTGGCCGAGATGGGCGGCGCCGACGGCATCACCGTCCACCTGCGCCAGGACCGCCGGCATATCCAGGAGCGCGACGTCGAGATCCTGCGCCGGGTGATCAAGACCAGGCTGAACATGGAGATGGCCGCTTCCATGGAGATGGTCAAGATCGCCCTCAAGTACAAGCCGGACGTCTGCACCCTGGTGCCGGAGAGCAAGGACGAGGTCACCACCAGCGGCGGCCTCGACATCATCATGTTCGCCGACAAGGTCCAGGAAGTGGCGGGCAACCTGCTGGCCGCCGGCATCGGCGTCTCGCTGTTCATCGACCCGGGGGTCGAGCAGGTCAAGGCCTGCCACCGCCTCGGCATCCGCATCGTCGAGCTGAACACCGGCGACTACGCCGGCAACGCCGGCAACAGCTATGCCCGGCTGGAGCTGGACAAGATCACCAAAGCGGCGAACTACGCCAAGAAGCTGAACTTCACCCTGCTGGCCGGCCATGGCCTGACCTACCAGAACATCGGCCCCATCGCCGCCATGCCCGAGATCGAGGAGCTGAACATCGGCCATTCCATCGTGGCCAACGCCGCCTTCGTCGGCATGAAGGAAGCGGTGGCGCGCATGAAGGAACTGCTCTCTTGCTGAGGAAGATCGCCAGGGCCTGCGCCTTCCTCGCCGCCGCCACGCTGGCCGTCGCCGTCTACAACGGCATCTCCTTCCAGAAGCGCATCAACAACCGCCCGTTGCCCGCGGAATACAAGAAGGGCGTTTTCCACCTGCACTCGCTTCTTTCCGACGGCTCGGGCAGCGTCGAGGACATCTGCCGGGCGGCGGGCGCCCAGAAGCTGGACTTCGTCATCCTCACCGACCACGGCCGTCCCAACCCGGGCTCATCGGCCGCCACCGCCTGGAGCCACGACACGCTGCTCATCGGCGCCTCGGAATTCTCGCTCCATGCCGGCCACCTGGCCGCGGCGGGCTACCGCCTGCCCGGGTACGTTTTTCCGCCCGAAGCCCAGGAGGCGATCGACGAGGTCGACCGCGACGGCGGCGTCACCTTCATTTCCCACCCCCTGGACCGCAAGACTCCCTGGACCGACTGGAGCGTGCGCCGCTTCACCGGCATCGAGATCCTGAGCCTTTACCAGCTGGCCAAGAAGAACCTGCTCTACGCCGTCACTTTTTTCCCCCTGCAGTACCTGCTGAACCCCGACTATGCCCTCACGGCGCTGATCACCTACCCGCAAAAGGAAATGGCCATCTGGGACCGCTGCAACCGCGACGGGAAGCACTACGGCATTTACGCCCTGGACGCCCACGCCAAGCTGGAGACGGGCCGCCGGTCCTACCTGCGCTTCCCCTCCTACGCGGCGACGTTCCGCATCATGACCGTCTACGTCCGGGTGGACCGCGAACTGCAGAAGGACGCGCAGGCGGCGGCGGCGACCGTCATCGCCGCCCTGCGCCGCGGCGATTTTTTCAGCGTCATCGAGTCGCTGGCCGCGGCCAACGGCTTTGCCTGCCATTACCTGGAGGCCGACGGCCGCCGCGTGGAAATGGGCGGCAGCGCTGAGGCCAGCGGGGGAACGCTGGTCCTGAAGCTGCCGTTCCCGTTCAGCAGCGACGTCCTGGTGCGCCGGAACGGGGAGCCGTTCCGGGCCTTCAAGAACAACACCCGCCTGGAGCTGACCATCCCCATCAGCGAGCCCGGCGTCTACCGCTGCGAGGTCGCGCTGCACTCCGGCCGCTTCAGCGGCCTGCCCTGGATCCTGGCCAACCCCATCTTCATCGCCCGACCGCTGAAGGCGCCGGTGGGCGTCGCCGTCAAGCCGCGGTCTTTTCTGAACGCCGCGGAACCCTACTTCCAGGTGGAAAAGAACGAACGCTCGCAGGCGGCGGTGTCGCTGGCGACCGACGCGGACCAGCGGCCGCTCACCCATTTTTCCTTCACTTTGCGCCCGGAGCCCGTTGCGGTCGATTTTTGGACGGCGCTGGCCCGCCGGGAAAACCTCGACCTTTCAGGCTACCGCGGCTTCGTCATCGAGGCCAAAGGCAGCCGGGCCATGCGCTTCTGGCTGCAGTTCCGCACCTGGGCCCATGGCGGCGAATCGGCGTACCAGCATTCCTTCCTGGCCGGCGAGGACTGGCAGCGGACCTTCATCCCCTTCCAGCGCTTCCAGCGTTTGTACGGCGGCAGCGGCGCCCCCGGCCTCGACCGCGTCAGCGCCTTCTTTATCCTGATCGACAACGGCAATTCCTTTCCCGGCGCCAGCGGCGAGCTCTGGCTGCGCCCCATCGGCCTTTACTGACGGCACCGAACCCGGCCGCTTCACCTGCTATTTCATTTCCCCCGCGGTATTTTTTTCTCCAGGCGCGCCCGTACGTCGGCAACGGCCTTCTCGACCTGCGGCTGGCTGCCATTCAGTTTCAGGGACGCCTCGAAGGCCTTCAGCGCCTCCTCCATGTCGCCCAGCCGGAAAAAGACCGTGCCCAGAAGATTCAGCACGCGCGTGTCGCTGTTGTAGGCCTTGTGGGCGGCCAGCAGCTCGTCGAGGGCGGCTTCCAGGCGCTCGAGGCCGAACATGGCCGTGCCCTTGGCCAGGTGGTATTCCAGGGCGAATTTTTCCTGGCCGGCAAGGCCCTCCGCCGCTTCCAGCACCTCGGCGAATTTTTTCAGCCGGTTGGCGACGGTGAGCCGCGCCACCAGCCCCTCGGCGAAGCCGGGGTTGTCACGCACGCTGAAAGCGAACTGCTCCTCGGCCTTCTCCAGGCTGCCCGTCGCCTGGTACTGCTGCCCGAGGGCATAGCGGAACAGGAACGGGTTGTCCGCCTGGGCCTGCTTGTAGGACTCGATCGGGTGGGCGAGCTTCTGGACCGGCGAAAGGGTGAAGTTGGCGCTGCGGCTGTCCAGGACGGCGCCGGCGGCCGAGCGCAGGCGCAGGGTCAGGTCGTAGTAATCGGCGCGCATGCCCTCCCTGTCCAGGGGCAGTATCCAGTGCAGGTCGCGGGCATAGGGCTGGCTGTTCAGCGCCTGCCGCAGCGTGCGGCTGAATGGCGCGCGCTCGCTCAAGCCCTTGATCACGATCTCGACCTCGCCATTCTCCCATAGTTCGCGGGGCAGGTCGTAGGCGCCGACCAGCAGGTGCGGCACATCGCTCAGGCCGAAGGTGCGCTCGGGGTCGACGGAGAGCTTGCGGCGCACGAACTTGTAGGCATGGTAGAACGGGTTGTCCTCGTTCTCCAGGCCGTGGCCGAGGACCGGTGCCGCCAGGTGCGGCCGGCCCCCGGGTGACGGCACGCGGATGTTCTGGTCGAAATAGGTGAACTCCCTGCCCACCGAGTTTTCGACAAAGACCACCAGCTGGTACTCGCCGGGAATGACCGGGAACGAGTCGTGAATGACCACCCCGCCCCCCTGCAGCGCCTGCACGCGGTCGGGCGCGAAATAGAACTCGAAGTTCTTGGCGTACTGGTAGATGATCCGTTCGCCCTGGCGCAGGCTGACGTTGAGGTTCAGGTTGAAGAAATACTTGTCCTTCTCCTCGTTGTAGCCCATGGACAGCTTCTTGGGGCGCACCGAGACGTTGACCATGTCCAGTCCGTAGCGCTCCTCGCGGGTGAGCGAGACCAGGCTGGTGTTGTCGATGAAATTGGCCGAGGAGGCGATGTCCACGTAGCCCTTGTACTTGAGGAAGTTGGTGGCATAGGTCACGCTCAGCTTGCGGGTGGGCGACTGGATGATGCTGGCCAGGACGAAGTTGTTGCGCAGCGAGGGGCGGTAATTCTCCGCCATCTCGTTGGGGATCATCGAGAAGGCGGGCCCGGCCAGCGTTGGCGCGATCTGGAAGATGCGGTTGTAGAGGGCGCCGTAATCGTCGGGATCGAGGGGCTTGTCCTGGATCAGCAGCGCCGCCGGGCCGTCCAGGGCGGGATTGTACAGCTGCCACTCCCCGGTGCCGAAGCGCTTGTAGAACACGACGTTGAAATACGTGGGCAGGCCCAGGCTGGCGTCGCCGTAGTAGTACCAGACCATCACCGGATAGAGGCCGGGCTTCTCGTCGAAGCGCTCCTGGCTGTTGGGCTTGCCGAGGATCATGTAGATCCGGCCCGGGTCGGTCATCCAGCCGGGCCGCGCGGCGCCGCGCTTGAAGAAATCGTTGACATAGGCGAAGCGCGTCTCGACCTCGGCCTTGAACTCGTTTTCCGGGGTGCCCGGCGTGGGATCGCGCTGCAGCCAGAAAATGGTGATGAAGGCGTCGCGGTCGCGGTCGTTGGCCAGCTTGAGGAACACCTTGCGCTCCTCGGCCAGGGTGATGTGGGTGACCATGTCCAGCCAGGCGCGGTACTTGGGCGCCAGGCTCCCGTAAGACGCCTTTTCAGCTTCGTTCAGCTCCAGTTTTTTTCGCGCCGCCCGTTCCTGGGCGAAGGCGGCTCCGGCCAGGAGCAGGACGCAGGCGGTCAGGGCAATGGCTTTCTTCATGGCCCGATTATAGATAACGCCTCCCGGCAAGTCAAACCCCGGGAGAGGGAAGAAGACATCAGATGTTAGATGTTAGACGTTGGCAAGAATGAACCAGGCCCGGCAAAATAAACCTTAATTTCCCGCCAAGGGATTTTCCGGGGTTCAATTCTTTTTTCTTGCTGACGTCTAACGTCTGACATCTAACGTCTTCCACATCCAGCAAGCGATTGACTAATAGCCGCTATTTTGTTAGAGTGATGGCTAAGCCAATCGGCCGGCGCGAGGAAATCATGAAAAAAACGATCGGGATCCGCAGGGAAGACAAGAACGAGTGGGAAAGAAGGGTCCCGCTGGTTCCCGACGACGTGCGCTGGCT
>JALOLA010000028.1 GCA_025456205.1 Acidobacteriota bacterium
CCGGTCAAAGGCGTGGACACCCACGGCCTGGCCCAGCGCGGCGGCATCGTCGCTTCGCACGTGCGCATCGGCGCCGGCGCGCACTCGCCGCTGGTCATGGCCGGCCGGGCCGCGCTGGTCGTGGCCCTGGAACGGCATGAAGCCCTGCGCGGCATGAACCTGTACCTCCAGGACGGCGGCACGCTGGTCTATTACGACGCCGTCTGGCAGCCTTTGCCGGTCAGGCTGAAACAGGAGCCGGAGGTGAGCTCCGGGGCCATCCAGGCCGAGTGCCGGGCGCGCGCGGTCCGCGAAGTGCGCGTCTTCCGCAAGGATCTCACCGACCCGCGCATGCAGAACGTGGCCCTGCTGGCCGAGATCTGCCGCTTGAACCTGATCCCCGGGCTGGCCGCCGGGCATGTCGAGGCGGCGCTGGACGACCTGCTGGCCGGAGCCATGCTGGAGAAGAACCTGGCCCTTTTCCGGCGCCTGCTCCTGGGCTGAAAATGCGGATCTTCCCTCCCGGGCTGCCTGCAGCCCGGCCTGGGGTGGGGCTCTTCGTGGATCCGTTCCCGACCGGCGAGTTCACAATCCGGGAAATTGACAGTCGATGACGGAATCGGTATCATGACGGCAGGGGATGAAATGAACGAAAAGCGCAACGAGCCGCTGCCGATCCTGCTGGTCGACGATGAGGCACAGGTCCTGCTCCTTTACGGCGGCATGCTGCGCTCAGCCGGGATCGAGCCGGTCGTCACCCTCGACGACAGCCGCCGCGTGCTGCCATTCCTGCGCGAAAACCGGGCCCTGGCCGTCCTGACCGACATCCATATGCCCTTCCTCAACGGCCGCGACCTGCTGGCCCAGGTCAAGCGGGAATTCCCCGAGGTGCCGGTCCTGGTGGTCACCGGCATCGATGATATCGAAACCGCCGTGGAATGCATGCTCCTGGGGGCCAGCGATTACCTGGTGAAGCCGGTGGAGAGAAGCCGGTTGATCTCCAGCCTGCAGCGCACGCTGGAGATCGCCCGACTGCAGGACCAGGTCTCGTCGCTGACTCACCAGCTGCTCGCCGACGACCTGGGCAAGCCCGGCGCCTTCGCCCACGTGGTCACGGGCAGTCGCAAGATGCTGGCGTTGTTCAAGTACGTCGAGGTTGTCGCCGCCTCGCCCTACCCGGCGCTGATCACCGGCGAGACCGGGACCGGCAAGGAGCTGATCGCCCGGGCCATCCACCTGGCCGGCGACCCGGCCCGGCCTTTCGTAGCCGTCAACGTGGCCGGCCTGGACGACAACATGTTTTCCGACACCCTGTTCGGGCACAAGAAGGGCGCATTCACCGGCGCCGAAAGCAGCCGGGACGGGCTCATCTCCCAGGCCCAGGACGGCACGCTGTTCCTTGACGAGATCGGCGACCTGAGTCCCACTTCGCAGGTCAAGCTGTTGCGCCTGATCCAGGAAAAGGAATACTATCCCTTGGGCGCGGACCAGGCCAGGAAGACCAATGCCCGCGTCATCTGTTCGACCAACCTCGACCTCAAGCAGCGGGTCGAGCAGGGTGCCTTCCGCAACGACCTCCTGTTCCGGCTCAATACCCACGTCATCTCCGTGCCGTCATTGCGCGAGCGCAAGGAAGACATCCCCCTGCTCCTGGGCCATTTCCTCCAGGAGGCGGCCCGGGCCCTGCGCAAGCGGACGCCGACCTCGCCGCCGGAACTGGTCTCCCTGCTCTCGGCCTACGATTTCCCGGGCAATATCCGCGAGCTGCAGACGCTTGTCGCCGATGCCGTCTCGCGCCATCGCGCCGGAGTCCTTTCCATGGAGAGTTTCCGCGGCGCCATCGAATTGCAGGGGCGGCCAAAGCCCGAGGGGACCCAACCGGTTTCGAGAAGCGTCGACGGATTTCTGGCCGGCCTGCCGACCCTCAAGCAAGCCGAAGCATTCCTGGTCAGCCGGGCCCTGGATCAGGCTAAGGGCAACCAGGGGATCGCCGCCCAGTTGCTGGGCATCACCCGTCAGGCGCTCAACAAGCGGCTGGTACGCGAAAAAAGAAAGCAAGACTGACTCGAGCAGCCATTTTTTTCCCGGATTCCGCATTCTCCGCTCAACCCCTGCGCCATTGAATCAATGCGGACAAAAGTTGCTTATTCCCTGAATGGGTTGATTCTCTGGAACTTTCATACGAATAGTTAATATTTCAGCAACTTTTGTCCCAGATCTCCTAATGTAGTCTGGTAGTTGATTTATCAACGAAAAGTCCTTCAATAAAGGATATTTTGCTTTTTTTCAGGATGGCAGTCGTCGTGCACCTACCTTGGCGTGAATATCCCAAGGAGGTCGACGATGAAAAAGGCGATGGTAATTGCGGTCCTGTTGGCGGCGTTGATCCTGGTCCCCGCGGCTAGGGCGCAGGCGGTCAGTGAAAAGACGATTGTATTGGGGAATGTTATCGGCAGCAGCGTGACCACGCTGGCGCGTGGCCTGCTCCAGGGCCAAGTGCATAATTTCCGGGATGCAGTGAAAATGCTGACTTATGGCGCTGCTTCTGGATTCGGCTTTTATCAGGCCAAGAAACAGGTTGCCGCCGGCCGCACGTTCAGCGGCGTCCTGCTGGCCAACCTTTCGGCATCGGTGGTGGACAATATCGCCGCCGGCGAGGGGCCGCTGTCCTATCTGGGATTCACCCTGCCCCTGGTGCGCCTGGAAGTGGCCACGCCGCTGGCCAAAAAACCGCAATCGCTCATTAGTGTATCGTTCTCCCCACGCGATGCCATCAGCCTGGCCATGTCGATTGCCAAGTCGGACCGCGTCGCCATTCGCGGCGGCATGCTGGCCTTTGAGGCGGATACCCCCCTGGCCGAGAACGTGCGCGGCTGGGCCTACAGCATCTTTCCCACCGTGGTCAGCGGCAAGTGCGATGCGGTGTTCCGCCACGAGATGGTGCACGTGGTGCAGAGCCTGCAGCTGATGGCTGCCTCTCCCGAGCCTCTGCTCAAGGGCCATCGCCGCGAGCGCGGCAAGATGAAGCTGTTTTTGTTCAGCGGTTTCCGGCTGCAGGCGCTGGGCCTGGTCAATGATTTCACCCTGGCCCGCTTCCAGTCTTACGACGATTACTGGAAGGAAGCCGAGGCGTACTCCCTGGTCGTCTCCCAGTGAATGACTGGGCGCCGTGGAGAAGAACATGAAGCTCCTGCAGTCATTGAACACGGAACGCGGCGTCGACCTGAACCTCAGCCTGACCGACGACCTGCGCGTTCCCAAGCGCGAGATCGCCGCCGAGGTCACGTTTCTCTTCAATGCCGGGCACTCTATGGAGTGTCTTTTTTATCTCAATCTCTATACGCCGAGGCGCAGCGGCGAGGAAAGCCTCGCTGACTTCCTGAACTCGCAATGGTCGTTCTTTCCACTGCGCGAACGCTCCAGCCGGGAATTCTTCATCGTCCACGTCAATCAGGTGCTGTGGGTCGCCGAGGCGCTTCCGGCCCCGGTCCCATTGGGCAAGCCGCTACGGCTCGCCATGCAAAACGGAAGCGAACTCGCGCTGCGCACCGTCGAACCCCGCCACGCCTGGCGGGCGCGGCCCATCGACCTGCTCAACGACGAGGAGCGCTTCGTCACCCTCGGCCGCGAAGACGGCGTGCTCATACACGTCAACAAGCGCCATATCGCCCGCGTGGAGGGCATATGAGCTCGGCCCGGCAGCTGCTCGACGCCCTGATCAAGCACCGCGGCGAGCGCCTGGTCATCCGCGGCGACGAGCCGCCTTTCATCTGGCGCGATGAGATAAAAGGCTACCCGACACGCGCAAATTTCTGCTGATTAAAAAGGGGGATGCCGTGACGAAAAAAAAGAAATGGTTGCGGCCGCGGCTGATCGTCATGGTTCGCGGCCGGCCGGAGGAGAACGTCCTGCTGGCCTGCAAGGGGAGTCACCTGGCCGGACCGCAGCGGCCGGCGAACCATTCCTGCCTGCACCCGGCCTTCGGCCCCTGCCAGTCGCCGGCCCATTCCTGATTCAGCCAAGGGCCCTGGCGATCATTTCCTCGATCTCGCGGCGCGTGCTCGGCTTGGCGATGAAATGGGTCTTTCGCGGGTCGAGGCCGGCGCGCTTCAGGTATTTTTCCCCCTGCCCCGAGCTCAGGATGACCGCCGCCTGCGGGTGAATGGCGCGCAGGCGCTCGGCCGTTTCCAGCCCCGAGATTCCCGGCAGCTCGACGTCGGACAGGAGCAGGTCGAGCCGCGGCAGCGCCGCGGCGGTCCGCAGCCCCTGCTCGCCGTCGGCGGCCTCGTGCACCACCATGCCCAGCGATTCCAGGATGGCGCGCAGCAGCTGGCGGATGCCCTGCTCGTCCTCGACCAGCAGCACCGTGCGGTCGTCGAAGCGCCGCCGCGGCCGGGATTCCCTTTCCGGCCGCGGCGCGGCGCCGGCCCGCGGCAGCAGCAGGTGGAAGGTCGAGCCCTGTCCGGGCACGCTCTCGGCCCAGATGGCGCCGCCGTTTTGCTGGACGACGGCGAACACCGAGGCCAATCCCAGCCCTGTGCCTTCGCCGGCGGCCTTGGTGGTGAAGAACGGCTCGAATATGTGCGCCAGTACCTGGGGCTCCATGCCGCTGCCGCTGTCCAGCACGCGGATGGCGGCATAGGAGCCTGGATGCAGTCCAGGGTGCCTGGCGGCGCTCTCCTCGTTCAACTGCATGCGTGCCGATGCCAGGACAAGTTTTCCGCCATGGGGCATGGCGTCGCGGGCGTTGATCACCAGGTTGATCAGCGCCTGTTCGAGCTGGCCGGGGTCGATGCGCACGTTGCTGGCTTCAGGGTCGAGTTCGATGCGCAGTTCGATGTTTTCGCCCACCAGGCGGCGCACCATGCGCTCCAGGTCGCCAAGGGCGGCATTGATGTCGATCACGACGGGAGCGGGAGCCTGGCGGCGGCTGAAACCCAGGATCTTGGCCACCAGCTTGGAAGCGTTCTTGCCCGCCTGCAGGATGAGGCGCAGGTTCTCGCTGTTGCTGTCCGCCGGGTTCTCGGCCAGCAGCATTTCGGAGTAGCCGTTGATGATGGTCAGGTAGTTGTTGAAATCGTGGGCGATGCCGCTGGCCAGGCGCCCCAGCGAGTCTAGCTTGGCCGTTTGCAGCATCTGCTCCTCGAGCTTTTTCTTCAGGGTCACGTCGCGCAGGATTCCCTGGAAGCCGAACACTTCCCTTTGGCTGTCGGTCATGACGCTGGCGGTGACCTGGGCCGTCACTTTCTCGCCGTTCTTCTTTTTCAGGTGCACCTCATAATCCTTCACCTGGCGCCGGTCCCAGATCTTTGCCAGCATTTCATCGCGGTCGCCCCCGGCGACATAAAGAAAATCGGGTTCTCTGCCGATCAGCTCCTCGCGGGCATAGCCGAACAGGTCAAGGCCGGCGGGATTCATTTCCACCAGTTTTCCCGCGCGATCGACGATGTAGATGACGTCCTGCGAGTTCTCGAACAGCGAGCGGAAGCGGGCCTCGCTCTCTTTCAGGCGCACTTCGAAGCCGTGCTTGTACAACGCCATTTCGATGGTGGTGCGCAGCTCGATCTCCTGGAAAGGCTTGGGAATGTAGCCGTAGGGCTGGGTGCGCTTGGCCCGCTCCAGGGTGGACTCGTCGGCATAGGCGGTCAGGTAGATGATGGGGATGTCGGCCGTCTCCTGGATGCGCCCGGCGGCGGCAATGCCGTCCACGTCGTCCTGCAGGCGGATGTCCATCAGCACCAGGTCGGGGGTTTTCTCCAGGGCAACGGCCACCGCCGCGGCTCCGGTATTGAGGATGTCGACCACCTCATAATCGAATTTTCTCAGCGCCCCGGCGATCACCGAGGCGATGATGGCTTCATCTTCGACGATCAGGATCCTGGCTTTGGCCATGGTGGACTCCTTTTCATGTCTTGGCTTCGTGCGCCTTCGTTTTCAGCGGCTGCACGGGAATGGTGATGCGCCATTCCGTGCCCGCAGCGCCGCGTACCGTCAGTTCCCCGTTCATTTGCCTGGCCAGCATGGACAGGATCTGGATGCCCAGCGTTTTTTGCCCCGCGAGTTCAAATCCGGCCGGCAGGCCGATGCCGTCGTCGGCCACGGTCAACTCGCAGGTTGGAACGCGGTAGAGCGTGCCGCTCTTTGTCTTCACGCCTACGAAGCGTTCCTTATCCCGGCCATGGAGCTGGACGCGGATCTGCCCGCGGCGGACGCCGGGGAAGGCGTGCTTCAGGGCGTTGGTGACCAGCTCGTTGACGATCAGGCCGAGGGGGATCGCCGTTTCGATCGTCAGCAGGATGCGCTCCATATCATATTGAACGGCGACTCGGCCGCCGGCGGCGAAATGGAAAGTGACCAGGTTGCCGACCAGGGCGCGCAGGTAGTCGTCAAAGGCGATTTCAGCCAGGTTGTGCGACTTGTACAGGCTTTCGTGGACCAGGGCGATGGAACGGATGCGGTCCTGGCTTTCGCGCAACAGTTCTTCCACGCTCTTGGTGGCGGCATGGCCGGCCTGCAGGGTCAGCAGGCCGGAGACGATCTGCAGGTTGTTCTTGACGCGGTGGTGAATCTCCTGCAGCAGCACCTCCTTTTCGTGCAGTGAGGCGCGCAGCAACTCCTCGGCCTGCTGGCGGGCGGTGATGTCCAGGTTGACGATGACCGCCGCTTCCAGCCTTCCCGTGTCGTCGAGCACCGGCGCCGTGTAGTTGAGGATGACCTTCTTCGTGCCGTCAAAGGCGGCGATCTCCAGCATCTCGTCGGTCACGGTGGCCTTGTCGTGGATGGTGTGCGCCAGTGCCCAGTCTTCGGGGGCGATCTCCTCGGCGCCGGGAAGGCGGCGCGCCTTGAACACGCCGTACTCCTCCTGTCCCACCAGCGGCTCGGCGCCCCAGATGCGGCGTCCGGCCTCGTTGCTGCGCATCAGCCGGCCGCTGGCGTCGGCGAGCCACAGGCCGATGGGCAGGATGTCGAATATCTTGCTGAGCAGGTTCTCGCTGCGGCGCAGGGCCTCCTGCTGCTGCCGGCGCTCGGTCACGTCACGGGCGACCGCCAGGACGCCGATGGCTTTCCCCTGCGCATCGCGCAGGAAAGAGAGTGTGTTCTCGGCGATGATCACGGAGCCATCCTTGCGGTACTCCTCCAATTCCACGGTGCGGCTGCGTTGCGGGTCGGCGCCGCCTGCGGCTTCCAGCGCCAGTTCCTCGGCGAAGACTTGCCGGACTTTCTCCAGCGATGCCGGGGTCAGCGTCTGGGCCAAGGTTTGAGCCGAGGCCTCGGCCACCGTCAGCCCGCGCAGCCTGAAGATGGAGGGGCTGACGTAGGTGAACTTCAGATTGAAATCGAGGACGGTGATGGTCTCCGCGGTGTTGTCGGCGATCAGCCGGTACTTGGCTTCGCTCTCGCGCAGGGCCGTTTCGATGCGCTTGCGCTCGGAAATGTCGCGGCAGACGAGCAGCAGGCCGGTCTCCCGTCCCCGCGCATCGCGCAGCGCGGCCGAAGACACTTCGCTCCAGAACAGCCCGCCGTCGTGGCGCCGCAGACGGTACTCGCGGATCTCGGGAAGCGAACTTCCGGAGAGGATCTCGACCAGCCGGTCCTGCACGCGGACGGCATCGGAAGCATCGACGAAATCGAGCACCGAGGTGCCCCGGACATCGCTGCCGCCGGGGACGGCGAACAGGTCCAGGGCTTTGGCCGAGGCGAAGGTGATGCGGCCGCCGCCGTCGATGGTGATGATGGCGTCGGGGGAGGTCTCGATCAGCGTGCGGTGGAATTCCTCCGATGCGCGCAGGCGCTTCTCCATATCCATCTTTTCGGTGATGTCGCGGGCGATGCCCATGAAACCGGCGAGCGTCCGGTCCTTGATGAAGGGCGCCGACAGGATGGCGACATACCGCTCCCGTCCGTCCCGGGTCCGCACCAGGTATTCCGCGGCCTCGTTCCTGGCCTTTCCCGCCAGCAGCCTGGCCAGGCGCTGCTCATGCTGGGAGCGGTAGCGCTCGGGCACGATATCCCAGATCTTCATGGCCAGCAACTCGCGTTCGCTGTATCCCAACTCTGAACACATGGACGGGTTGACGGAGATGAAATTTCCCTGCAAATCGGCGATGAAGATGCCGTCCGGGCTCTCGGCGACCAGGGTGCGGTACTTTTCCTCGCTCTCGCGCAGCGATTTCTCGGCCTCGGTTTTCTGTCGCCGGATCTCCGCCTCGGCCAGTACCCGTTTCACTACCGGTCCCAGTCGCGCCAGGTTGTCCTTGAAGATGTAATCGGATGCCCCCTGGGAAAGGGTCTCGATGGCCTTTTCCTCGCCGATGGACCCGGAGACGAAGATGAAGGGGATTTCCGGCGCCCGGGCGCGGACCAGGCCCAGGGCGGCCATGCCGTCGAATCCGGGCAGCTTGAAATCGGAGAGGATCACCTGGGGATGGAAGCGCGCCAGGGCGGAGCTGAATTCCCGCCTGTTTTTCGTCACCCGGGCGCTGAAGGAAATCCCGTTCCGGCGCAGGGCGCGCTGGACCAGCTCGGCGTCGGCGGGATCGTCCTCCAGGATCAGCACCCGCGGAGCGCCGGCATCAGGTTTTTTCTTGGCTTTTTCCATGGCGGTTGAAGGTGACGGTCACGACGGTGCCGGCCGCGGATTCGATGGCCAGCGCCCCGTCCAGCTGCTTGGCCAGCATCGCCACCAGCTGCAGGCCGAGGCTTTTCTGGCTCGCGGCGTCAAAGCTTTCGGGCAGTCCGACGCCGTTATCGGCAATGCTCAATTCATGGGTTTGGACACAGGGCGCTATGCCCTCTCGGGGGGTGGCGTCCATACATTCAGATGGGGCACGGCGCGCCGTGGCCGTATCCTTTGCCGGGGCGTAAAATTTTACGCCCCTGCGTTCTTGCAATGAAATCCGGATCTCGCCCGGCTGCCCGTCCGCGAAGGCGTGCTTCATGGCGTTGGTCACCAGTTCGTTGAGGATCAGCGCCAGGGGGATGGCCTTGTCGATGGTCAGGCGCAGCGGCAGCAGGTCAAAAATGACGGTCGGGGGCATGGCCACGCGGGCGTGGGAGCTCAGCAGGTTACCGGTCAGGCCGCGGATGTAGTCGGCGATTTCGATGTCGGCCAGGTTACCCGATTGGTACAGGGTCTGGTGGATCAGGGCCATGGTCCAGATGCGGCTCTGGCTGTCCTGGAGAACGCTCCGCAGCCGCTCGTCGTCGATCTGCTGCGCCTGCAAGGTCAGCAGCCCGGAGATGACCTGCAGGTTGTTCTTGACGCGGTGGTGTATCTCCTTGAGCAGCACCTCCTTCTCCTGCAGCGCGGCCAGGAGCTTCTCCTCGGCCTGCTTGCGCTCGGTGATCTCAGCGTTGAAGCCGTACCAGAGGATGGAACCGTCGGCCAGGCGGAAGGGCTCGGACTTTCCCCACACCCAGCGCATCGGCTGGCCGGGCTGCTGGACGCGGAATTCCTGCTGCCAGGTGGAAAGCGTGCGCGCCGACTCCTCGATGGCGGCCTTGACCCGCGGGCGATCCTCGGCGAAGATGGCAGCAAAAAGCGGCGCCGCGTCCTCGTACACGTCCTGGGGTGTCACGCCGAAGTTATCCTGGATGATATTGGAAGTGTACGGAATGGCATAGCGGCCGTCGGGGCGGCGCAAAAACGTGTAGATCATGCCCGGGATCTGCGCCGACAGGTTCTGCAGCAGCTGGTCGCGCTCGTGCAGCAGCTCCTCGGCGCGCCGGCGCTCGGTGATGTCCATCGTGTAGCCGGCCAGGTACTTGGGCCTGCCGTCGATGAGAATGGGGAATTTCATGGTCGAATAGATCCTGCCGTTCAGTTCCTCGACGAATTCCCGCGGCGCGCCGTCACGGAGGATGGTCTTGTCGTCTTCGACCATCGATCGCGACAGCTCGGAAGGGAAAAGCTCGTCCATGCTCCTGCCCAGGATCTCCTGCAAGGGACGGCCGAGCATCTTCTCGTAGTTGTCGCTCAGGTAAACGGGGCGGATGTTCTCGTCCTTGATGAAGACATAGATGGGGTTGTGCTTGAGGAAGAGGCGGAAGATCTCGCTCATCTCGCGCAGGGCTTTCTCGACGCGCTTGCGCTCGCTGACGTCCTGCATGATGCCGAACATCCTGACGGCCTGGCCGGAGGGCGCGCGGGTCACCTCGATGTGCTGGTGGATGTGCTTGACAACGCCGTCGGGGCAGATGATGCGGAATTCGCATCCGCTCTCGTCCCGCTCCGACAGGAGCTGCTGGACCATGGCCTGGTTGGCGGCCTGGTCCTCGGGATGGATCATGGCGGCGATGCCGTCGAAGGTCAGGGGGAAATCCTTGCCCACGCCCCAGATGCGGTAGAGCTCTTCCGACCATTCCAAGGTGTTGCCTTCGAGGTTCCACTCCCAGTTCCCCAGCCTGCCGATGCGCTGGGCGTGGGAGAGTTTTGTGGCGCTCTCGCGAAGTCGGTTTTTCGACTCCCTGGCGATCGTGATGTCGTTCATGATGTGCACGGCGCCGGCGAATCCGCCGTCGGCGCCTCTGAAAGGTTCGACACGCACCCGGTACCAGCGGCCATGCCAGAAGGTCTCCTCCTCGTGGCGTTGGCAATCCTTGCGCGCCAGGTGGAAGGCGCAGGCCGCTATTTTTCCGCTGCCGCAGATCATGTCCAGGCAATTGCGGCCGATGATCTGCTTGAAGGGAAGCCCCAGCAGGCGGTTCATGGCCCGGTTGCACTGCTGGATCGCCCCTTTTTCATCGAGCAGGCACACGGCGTCGTTCATGGAATCGAAGGTGGTGCGCCAGCGTTCCGCGGCCCCCAGCAGCGCTTCGGCCATGTTTTCCCGCTCCCTCTGCAGGCGGTGCTTCTCCGTGGCCTGGCGCAGCGCCTCGCCGAGGCGGGACAGACGGTCCTTGAGCAGGTAGTCGTCGGCGCCGGCGCGCAGGCAGGCCACCGCTTTCTCCTCGCCGATGCTGCCGGTGACCACGATGAAGGGCAGGAATGGAAACCTCTGCCTGGCGAGCTTCAGGGCCTGCATGGCATCGAACTTCGGCAGGGTGTAATCGGCCAGGATGACGTCGGGACTGAACTCCTTCAGCGTCTTGAGGAATCCCGCTCGGGTCTCGGTCCGCCGCGCCTGGAATGAGGTTTTATCGCGGCGCAGCTGCCTCTCCATCAGCTCGGCGTCAACGGCGCTGTCCTCCAGGATCAGCACCCGCAGTTCCAGGTTTGGTTTATCTTTTGCTTTTCGCCGTTCCAATGAGGTTTTCCCCTTGCCGCTGTCCTTCGCTGCCGGCTTTGCCGCTTTTTTCTTTTCTTTCTTCATTCCTTACTCTTTATTCCCCGCTTTCTCTTGCCAATACCCTCAATCCACAGCCCGATACCCTTTCTACATCCTGTCCGCTCAACCCTGGCCCTTATTCCTCTACCTCGGCGCCTCGTTGAGCAGCACCCAGTACAGGCCCAGCTGCGAGACGGCCTCGACGAATTTCTCGAAGTCGAGGGGCTTGACGACATAGCTGTTGGCGCCGTTGCTGTAGGTCTGCAGGATGTCGCTCTCCTCCTTCGAGGAGGTCAGGATCACCACCGGGATCGTCCTCGTCCGGGGATCGGACTTCATACGCTTCAGCACCTCGTGGCCGTCCACCTTCGGCAGCTTCAGGTCGAGGAAGACCACCTTGGGAGATGGGCGGTTCCGCCCTTGGCCCGGCTCCTGGAAAAGGAATTCCAGCGCCTGGGCGCCGTCGCTCACCACGTGCACCTTGTTGGCGAGGTTGCGCTTCTTCAAGGCGCGCAGCGTCAGTTCGACGTCGGCGGGATTGTCCTCGATCAGCAGGACCTCAACTTCGCTCTCGGGGTTCATGTTCACCTCCTTCTCTGGGCAAAAAGAAATAAAAAGACGCTCCCTTCCCGGGCCGGCCCTCGGCCCAGACGCGGCCGCCGTGGCGGGCGACGATGCGCTGGACGATGGCCAGGCCGACGCCGGTGCCTTCGAATTCGCTGCTGGAGTGCAGGCGCTGGAAGACGCCGAAAAGCTTGTGCCCGTACTCGGGATCGAAACCGACGCCGTTGTCCCTGACGAAATAGACGTTGCCGTCCTCCTCCGCCCGGCCGCCGAACTCGATGCGCGCCTGCTTTCGGCCGCGCGTGAACTTGACGGCGTTGGAGAGAAGGTTGCCCAGCACCAGGCGCAGCATGGCGCGATCGCCGAGGGCGGGCGGAGCCGCGGACAGTTTCAATTGGATGCTTCGCCGCCCTTCCTGCGCCCGCAGTTCGGCGAACACCTCCTCGGCCAGGGGTGCCGGATCGAAGGAGGAGGAGACCATCGCCTGGCGGCTCAGGCGCGAAAACGCCAGCAGGTCGTCGATCAGCCGGCCCATTTTCTGCGTGTTGCCGCCGATCACGCCCAGCAGCCGCCGCCCCTCGTCATCCAGCCTGGGGGCGTACTCCTCGAGCACGATGCGCGCGAAGCCGTCGATGGCCCGCAGCGGCGCGCGCAGATCGTGCGAGACCGAGTAGGAGAACGCCTCCAGTTCCTTGTTGGCAGCCTGCAACTGGGCCGTGCGCTGGGCAACCCGTTGCTCCAGTTCCGCGTTCAGGAGGCGGATCTCCTCTTCGGCCAACTTGAACTCGGTGATGTCGCGAGCCGAGGAAAGTGCTCCGCTGACGTTTCCGTCTGAGTCCTTGAGCACCCGGCACCACCAGGCCAGCAGCCGCTTCTCGCCATCGCGGCGCCGCTGCCAGCTCTCCAGGTAGATGATTCTTTCCTCGCCGTTGAAAAGGGGCTGGACCGTCTTGTAGGTATTCTGCTCGCCCCAAAAGTATGCTGCTGCCTCCGTGCCTATCACGTCGATGCCGAAAAACTCGATCCCGGCATGGTTGGCCCAGGTATAGACCTTATTCTCGTCGACTTCCATGATGATGTCGGGGATGGCATCCAGCAGGGCCTGGTTGCGCTCGGACAATCGCTGCAGGTTTCTTTCCGCCTGTTTGCGTTCGCTGATGTCCTGGAAAGCCCCCTGCACTTTGATGATTTTTCCCGTGTCGTCCCTGACGGCTTCGCCGATCGTCTGCACCCAGATTCGTTTGCCCTTAGCGGTGAGGATTTCCATTTCCTCATTGTAGGGAATGCCTTTCTGCGCGCAGGCACTGAAAACCTCCGTGATCCTTTCGCGCCACTCCGGCGCATAAAAACTGATCCCTTCTTCCACCAACGGTGAGTAGCCGGGAGGCATTTCATGTATGGCGGCCACTTCGTCCGACCAGTAGCAGCGGTTCTCTTCCAGGTTCACATTCCAGCCGCCCAACCTGGCCATCTCTCCGGCAATGCGGAGCAGCGCGTGCTTTTCCAGCAGTTTTTCTTCCGCCTGCCTGCGCTCGCTGATATCGACCACGGTGGTGATGAAGTGGAGTGGCTTGCCCTCGGCGTCGCGGCGAATGGCGACGCTGACATCGCCCCAGACAAGGGAGCCGTCCTTGTGGATGTAGCGCTTGGTGAAGCGTGCTGCAGCTTCCTCGCCCTGCAGCAAGGGATCGAGTATCTTCTGCACGGCGGCGACGTCGCCGGCCGGGGTGAGCTGCTGCCAGGTCTTGCCCGACAGCTCATCCGGGGAGTATCCCAGCATGTCGCAGAAGGCCTGGTTGAAGTTGATTTCGCCCGTGGGCAGGGTGATCGACTTGCCGACGTTCGCCGCAGCGAAGCTGGATTTGAATTTTTGCTCGCTCTCAAGCAAGGCCATTTCGGCGCGCTTGCGCTCGCTGATATCATTCACCAGTACATGTCGGGCTTGGCGACCATTGAAGACGACGGAGTGAGAAACGATCTCAACCTGGATGATTTCGCCGTTCTTTTTCCGGTGGCGCCACTCGCCGGCCGGATTGAGAACCCTTCGCGTCTGTTCCACATCCTTGAGCAATGCCGGGATATCTTCGGCGGGGCGGATGTCCTTCAGCGTCATGGCCAGGAATTCCTTGCGCGTATAGCCATAATGCTGGATGGCGGCGCCGTTCACCTCGAGGAAGGCCAGGGTCTCCAGGTCATAGATCCACATGGGCTGCGGATTATTGGCGAACATGTGCCGATATTTGACTTCGCTTTCACGCAGGGATTCTTCCGCTTGTTTGTGCTTGGAAAGGTCGAGGGCGAAGGCGGCGATCTGCTCCTCCGGCCCGGGCAGCATGGCGTCGACCAGAAAAACCGCCACCCGCATGCCGTCGCGGCGAATGTATTCCTTCTCATACGGCGTGCAGCGACCGGTCTTGCGCAGCTCCTGGATCGCCCGCTCGTCGGCGGCGAGCCACTCGGGCGGCGTGATTTCCCGCCAGTTGACCATGCCCTGCTCATATTCCTTGCGCGTATAGCCGATCAGGTTCAGGTAGTAGTCGTTGGTTTCGATTATTTCTCCCGAAGGGGAGGCAATGACGACGCCGACGATGTTGGCGTCGATAAACTGCCGGATGCGCTCCTGGGCCAGGCGTGCCGTTTCCTCGGCTTGCTTGCGCTCGCTGATGTCGTGGTTGGTGCCCAGGCGGCCGGCGTAATGCCCGTCGGGGGAATGGATCGGTGCGCAGCGGTGGTCAATCCAGATCTCGCGGCCGTCCCGGGCGCGGATGCGGAACTCCATGTGGTCCGGCTCCCGGTCGGCCAGCGCTTGCTCCAGGTGGGAGCGGAGAAACTCCCTTTCCTCGGGGAGGGCGATTTTCCCGATCAGCCCGGGGTCGGCGATGAATTCCTCGGCGGCGTAGCCGGTCATTTTTTCGCAGGAGGGGGAGGCGTAGCGCCAGGATCCGTCGGGCGCGATCCAATAGATCCAGTCACTGGCATTCTCGGCGATCAGGCGGTATTTCTGTTCGCTCTCGGCCAGGGTGCTCTCGGCCGTGCGCCGCTCCTGCTCGGTGGCGAGAGCGTCGAGCGCGTAGGCGATGTCGCCGGCGATCTCCTGGAGCAAGCCCATGATGTCGGCGTCGAAAAACCCCCTCTCGCCGGCATAGAGGTGGAGGGCGCCGATGGTCGCAGCGCGGAAGCGGATGGGCAGGGCGGCCGTGGACAAAATCCCGTTCCTGAGCGCCTCATCGCGCCGGGCCGGGGGGTCCGCGCCCGCCGCGACATCGTTGCAGACCGCCACGCTGCCTTCGCGCACGGCGACGACGGCCGGGTCGAGAAGCAGGTCCGGAGGGACGCCGCCGCCGCTGGCGCGGAAGGCCGTCCGGGTCACGCCGCCCTCGTCGTCAGCGAGGTCGATCCGGGCCAGGCGGAATTCGCCGAAGCGGACGGCCACATCGCAGATATCCTGAAAAAGCCGCTCGCGCCCCTTGGCGCGCACGATGGCCTGGTTTACCTGGCTCAGGACGGCGTACAGGCGGTTGGCGTGGCGCAGCCTGGCCTCGGCCTCCTTGCGTTCGCTGATATCTCGATAGATGCTCTGGAAATATTCCTTGTCGTCGATGTGAATAATCCGCGCGCTGACCTCGACCGGGAAAGCCGAGCCGTCCCGATGCTGGTGGACGGTTTCGAAGATGATTCCGTCGTGCTCCCTGGCCTGGAGGTAATGGCCGTCCAGGGCTTCCCGCTCGCCGGGGACGCGCAGTTGGCGGATGTTCATGGCCAGCAGTTCCTCGCGGCCGTAGCCGTAGGCCTGGACGGCCCGCTCGTTGGCTTCGATGATGTTGTGATCGCCGTCGGAGAGCAGGATCAGGTCGTTGGCGTAACGGCTGAGGTAGTCGAAGTGCTTCACCAGCGCCTGCCGCTCGCTCTTGGCCTCGAGCTGGCGCAGGTGGAAACGGTAGGTCTGCCCTCGCCAGAGCATGAGGACGAGCGCGCCGGTCGCGAGGATCAGGGCCAGGGCGAGAAGGGCGTTCTGGCGGGAGCGGCGGCCCAGCGGGGTCAGGATCTCGGCCTCATCCACCTTGGCCACCATGAACCACCGCGTGCCCGGCACCGGCTGCACGGCAGTCCAGACCGGCACGCCGCGATAATCCCGTCCTCGGAGAACGCCGGTTTTACCCTTGACCGCCTGTGCGGCGGGCAGGTCGGCCGTTGCCAGCGGCAGGCGCAGTTTCAGCGCCGTCCCCTGGCGATGGCGCAACTCATTGAGAAACAGCACGTCGCGGCCATCGCGCCGCACCAGCAGGGTTTCGGCCGTGGGGCTGGGAGTGGGCCAGGACTGGATCAGGGGGAAAAGAAACCTGCCCGGATCGATGCGCAGCAGGACGAAGCCGACGATTCCGTCCGCGGTGAGCAGCGGCGCGATCACGCCCATGTGGGGGTGCGGCATCTGCGGATCGCTGTGCAGGTCGGAGAGGACGGCTTCCCGGCGTTCGCGGGCAACCGCGAGCATCGCCCTTCCCTCCGCGTCGAGTGCCGCATGATGGGGGCTGGCCGCGAGGGCGATCCGTCCCTGTTCGTCCAGGAGGAAAATGTTCTCGTAATGATAGGTGTCCCGCAGCGCCGCCATCCAGCCGCGGATCGATCCGGCTCCGGCAGCCGCCTGGGGAAGGCCGCGGAGAAAGGCAGCCAGGATCGCTGTCCGCTCCCGGTCTTTCGTGATCAGGTGCGCGTCGCCGAGGCGCTCGTCCAGCCAGCGCCTGATCTCAGAGACCTTCAGATCGGCGATCGCCTGGAGTTGGGCCGTTTGCTTCGCGTACTCCGCTTTCTTCTGCCTCAGGTAGTCAAGCCGGGTGGTGATGGCGATGCCCAGGCTGAGCAGCAGGAAAACCAGTAGCAGGGGCCATGACGCCAAGCGAGGCTTCGCCGACGGCCCCCGATCCTTTTCCATCCTCATCCTCGCTCGCCTCCCCTGGTCGGTTTCAACGAAACAATGGTTGAAACCAATTGTTACATTTAAACTATAAGTGCGGCGGGAGTGATTGTCAACTCTGGCTTTGGATGGATCCCTCGCCATGCCAGGCGATCCTTCGTGCTATCGCGCCCGACGTGTTTCTGGGTTCTGCTTTCGCCCCAGCGACCCCTGCGACGTTTTTTGCACATGGTCCTGATGTTGCCGGCACGGAAATCTCCTTTGCTGAAGGCGTTTTTCGCGAGTGAAACCATTTCCGCCTTTCTTTTTGTCACACCCATCGGTCCGCCGCTGAAATCGCCGCGGCAGGCCTGGAGTTCGAGAAATGACCGAAGATGCTGAGTAATAAAGGGGAATTCACTTTCCTGGGCGATTCCGCCGCCTTGGCACCAAGGATGCTGCCGGATGAGTATGCGAGGAAAAAATGGAAGAAAAAAAGGTCGCAACTGAAAATGGCGTGGGGATCGGCTCCATTCTCGCCCCCGGCACGTACAAGGTCGAAGGCGAGGAATTGCTGCTGCGTGTGCGCCTGCAGGAATCTCCCCTGGTCTGCCTGATCGACGGCAGTCGGCGGGTCAGGGAGATCCTTGCCGCGCCCGCCGCCCCGGATCCCGCTCCGGCTCCCGATGAAAAGATCGCCTTCGACTCGCGGCGGCTGGGCGAATCCGAGCCGTGCCCTGAAGGCGAGGCCGGGCGTCCGGAGCAGGCCGCTGTCGCCGGGCGGCTGGCCGAGTGGTTCGAGAGTCTGTTGCAGCGCTACGCCGCCGACGGCCGGACCTGCCTGAGGAAGATGGCTCACGTCCTGGACCGGGGCAATGCCCGCCTGGCCTGCGAGCTGGGCCGTGGCGGGTTCGCGGGGCTGAAGGCCTTCCTGATCCGCGAGCTGTTCAAGCGCACGGTGCGCGAAGAGCGCGGCTTCAAGGTGCTGCTGCTGCTCAGCCACCTGATCGCCCTCGACCCCGGCGGCCAGCCCGAGCGGCTGGAGGCGCTGACCCTGGAGCAGCAGAAGCAATTGCTGCGAGAGTTCATGGACTTCCTCAAGGTGGCCGGCCACATGCGCATCGACCCGCGCATTTTTGAGGAGATCCATGACAAATTCAATGACCTGGAATATGACTACCTGAGCCGCGGCGGCACCGGCTTCTTCATCAAGCCCCTCTACATCCAGGAGATGCAGGAACTCAAGGCCCAGGTGCTCAACAGCGGCAATGCCAATTACATCGAGCAGCTTTACCGGAACTCCCTGCGCGAACCGCTGGATTTTCTCTACGAGAACACGCTGGCCTATCTGAAGGCGCTGGCCATCGTCCGCCTGTACGCCAATTCCAACCGCAGGCAGCGCGGCGGCGACAGCCGCATCGTCGAGCATCTTCTCGGCGACCTGCTTCGTTTCCGGCCCGCCTGGGTCAAGTCAGCCGGCAAGGCATCGGCGCTGAGCGCTTGAGGAGGAGAACATGAACGCCGCCAAACCGCGGATCCTTTGCGTGGACGACGAGCCGGTCAACCTGAAACTCTACGATGCGGTCCTGTTGCCCCAGGGCTATGACGTGCTGCATGCCGCCAGCGGCGCCAGGGCCCTGGAGATCATCGCCGGCGAGAAAGTCGACCTGGTGCTGCTGGACGTCATGCTGCCCGAAATGAACGGTTACGACGTCTGCCGGCGGATCAAGGGCGATTGCGAACGGGCCGGCCTGCCGGTGGTGATGATCACCAGCCTGCAGGAGCGCCGGGCGCGGATCCAGGGTATCGAGGCCGGAGCCGACGACTTCATATCCAAGCCCATCGACCAGGGCGAGGTGCTGGCGCGCATCCGCATGCTGCTGCGCCTGAAAGAGCTGAACCACAGGCTGGGGCAGGACTATGAGCGCGTGGCCAACCTGGCCACCTTCGGCGCCGAAAGCCTGCGGGCGTTCGAACTCGACGCCTTCGAGCTGATCCCCCGGCTGGACCGCCTGGTGTCGCGCATCATCCGCCAGAGCGCTGACGCGACCGACCGTCCGGCAAACGTGCTGGTCGGTTACCGTCTCGGCGCCAACTGGCACTGGCTGCATTATGAAGCGCCGTTCCGCGAGCTGATCCGGCGCGAGCTCGACCTGGACGCCGCGCGGCTGCTGCCGCTGCCACCTGCCGGCGGCGCCAATTCCTTCTTTGCCGACCGCGCCGACTTCGCCGCCCGCGGCCTGGAGCCCTTCGTGCAGCTCCTGGAGTCGCTGCCGCGGCTGGCGGCTTCCATGCAGAACCTGTACGGATACCTGAACTCCGAGCTGTGCGTCTTTGCCGGCAACTACGGGAGCGAGGTCGGCGCCCACGAGGCGGTGGTCCTGGAGGTGCTCGCCACTCAGGGACTGTTCTTCAAGCGCCTCGCCGACCAGGTGCGCGAGGTGGAAGAGAGCCTGGCCGGCAGCGTCGGCTCGCTGCTGCGCATGGCCGCCTTCCACGACATCGACCCGGGCCTGCATCCCGAGCGCGTGGGCGAGTTCAGCGCCCTGCTGGCCGCCGGGCTCGGCCAGGGCGCGGCCTTCGTGCGCGCCATCCGCCTGCAGGCCCGCCTGCACGATGTGGGCAACATCGTCATTCCGCTCGAGATCCTGCGCAAGGAAGGCGCCCCCGATTTCCAGGAGTGGGAGGCCATCCGCGGGCATGCGCGCTTCGGGGCCGGGATCATCGGCGATCACCCGCGCCTGGCCATGGCCCGGGACATCGCCCTCGGCCATCACGAGAACTGGGACGGCAGCGGCTATCCCGACTGGCGCCGGGGCGAGGGAATTCCCCTGGCCGCGCGCATCGCGGCCCTGGCCGACCGCTACGACTCGCTGCGCGTGGCCCGGCCCTACAAGCCGGCCATGGATCACGGCGCCGCCTGCGCCATCCTGCTCGCGGGCAACGAGCGCACCCGGCCGGAGCATTTCGACCCGGCGGTGCTGGCCGCGTTCCGCGGGCTGGCGCCCCGCTTCGCCGAGCTCTTCGTCCGCCTGCAGGAGCCGGTCGGCGAGCGGAGGGCCGGATGAGCCGCTCCATTGCGCTGCCCCCCATCTACGAATTCGAGTCGGACGTCCGCCAGCTCAAGGCGGTGGTAACCTTTGTCATCTACGGCCTGCTGTTCCTGCTGCTGAAGACCCTGTACGAAACGATCATCGACCTGCCCGACGCCTCCACGCCAATGATCCTCGTCTCCCTCTCTTTCCTGCTGGTGATGATCGTGCTGCTGTTCAACCGCTTTTCGCGCCGGGCCATCGCCCGCATCACCGCCTATGCCGAGGATGCCCGGGCGGCCAGCCGCGCCAAGTCCGAATTCCTGGCCACCATGTCCCACGAATTGCGCACGCCGCTGAACGCCATCATCGGCTTCTCCGAGGTGCTGCGCCAGGGCCAGGCGGGGGAGATGGAGCCGCGCCAGCGCGATTACTGCGGCGAGATCCACGCCGGCGGCGTGCATCTGCTGACGCTGATCAACGACATCCTCGACCTGTCGAAGATCGAGGCCGGGCGGATGACCCTGGACCTGGAGACCGTCGACCTGGCGGCGCTGCTGCGCGGCAGCCTGGCCATCGTCCGCGAGCGGGCGCAGCTCCACGGCATCGCCCTCGAGGCGCGCATCGCCGCGGACGTCGGCGAGGCGCGGGTGGACGCGCGCAAGCTCAAGCAGATCGTCTACAACCTGCTGGCCAACGCCGTCAAGTTCACCCCGGACAACGGCCGCGTCGTCCTGGAAGCGAAGCGCGTCGCCGGCGACGGCTGCGAGATCGCGGTGCGGGATAACGGCATCGGCATCGCCCCCCGGGACTTGCAGCGGCTGTTCCAGCCCTTCGAGCAGCTGCAGGGATCGCTGGAACGGAAGTACGAGGGCACCGGCCTGGGGCTGTCGATGGTGAAGCGCCTGGCCGAGCTGCACGGTGGCACGGTGGGCGTCCAGAGCGAATCGGGCCTGGGCAGCCGCTTTGCCGTATGCCTGCCGCTGCGTTCCCCGGAATGCGCCGGGACGCCGGCGGCGATATGAATCAAGGAGGAATCATGGATGTCCGCATGCAAGAACGTTTCGATCCCCAGGCGCCGATCATCGGCTACTTCGAGCTGGCCTGCGAGGTGACCGGCGAGTTCCTCAACCGCGAGGAGTTCCTGATCAAGAACCTTTCCCTGGGCGGCATCAACGTCCTGTCCAATTACGCGCCGCTGATCGGCAATGTCTACCCGGTCCTGATCCATTATGGCGGGGAGAAGCACGCTCTTACGGTGAAGATCGTCCAATCGCGCATCCTGCGCTTCCAAAGCCTGCCCGAGGGCGTGTTCCGCCCCGGCGTCGTCTATTCCACCGGCTGCCAGATCCTCTTTGAAAACGATTTTCAGAAAAACCTGGTCCAGGGGATCATCCTGAACGACTGCGGCCTTGCCGAGGCGGTCGTGACCGCTTGACAAGGAACAGGACAGGAGGAGCTCATGAAACTCAAATCGCCGCTGTTTTCATTTTGTCCGGGCCGGCGCCGCGACCGTCTTCTGCACGAGATCGGCGCCCAGATCGGCGCCGAGCTTGACCTGCACCGGCTGCTGCGGCTGATCGTCGAGCGCGTGCGCTCGGCCCTGGGCTACCCGTACTGCGCCATCCTGATCCGCGAGGGAAGCGATCTGGTCATCCGCGCCGTCACCGAGCATCCCGAGGCGATCATCGGCAAGCGCATCTCCCGGGGGCAGGGCATCAGCGGCCGCTGCGCCCTGAGCCGCAAGGAGATGCTGGTCGCCGACCTCTCGCGCTGCGATCACTACATTCACCTGGGGGACAGCGTTTTCCGTTCGGAGCTCGACATTCCGATCGTCTTTCATGACTCGCTGCTGGGCGTGCTCAACATCCAGAGCCGGCGCCGGAACGCGTTCAGCAGGCGGGACATCGAGTTTCTCAGGCTGCTGAGCCATCAGATCGCAGTGGCGCTGCACAATTCCCAGGTCCTGACCCAGATGCAGCTCGTGCAGGACATCGGACTCAAGCTGGTCTCCATCGCCAAGCCCGAGGCGCTGTTCGCGCTGATCGTCTCCGACATCCGCCAGCGCCTTCATTTCGACTCGTGCGCCATTCTCGAGGTCCAGGACCGCCACTTGGTGTTCAAGGCCTCGAGCGGCGAGTTTCCCAAGGAGTTGGTTGGGCTGAAGATTCCCCTCGGGCAGGGCATCACCGGCCGCTGCGCCCGGGAGGGGATGTTGGTCAATGTCCCCGACGTCCGCCTCGATCCCGGCTACATCGCCTCGGGCATCCCCGACATCCGCTCCGAGATCGCCTGCCCGGTTACCCTGGATGGGGAACTGCTGGGCGTACTGACCGTCGAGAGCAGGAGCGAGGGGGCATTTGGCATGGACGATGTCCTCCTGCTGACCATCCTTTCGCAGCAGGTGGCGGTGGGCATGCGCAACGCCCGCATGTATGCCGAGATCGAAAAGCTCTCCGTCACCGATCCCCTGACCGGCCTGTACAATCAGCGCTATTTTTATCAACGCCTGGGAGCGGAGATCGCGCGCTCGCGGCGCTATCGCCACCCGCTGTCAGTGATCATGATCGACCTGGACGATTTCAAGAAGATCAACGACCGTTGCGGCCACCTTTTCGGCGACCGGGTGCTGCGCGAAGCCGCCCTGGCCATCCGCGGCAACATCCGCCGCTATGACGAGCCGGTGATCCTGAAGAACGGCGAGATCGACATCGTCTCGCGCTACGGCGGCGAGGAGTTCATCGTCATCCAGCCTGACACCGACCTGGAAGGATCGCTCGTTTGCGCCGAGAGGTTGCGCAGGCTGCTAGAGCGCCGCCTGGGTCCCAAGGTGGGGCTGCCCTGCGCGGGCGATGGCCCGACGCGAATCACGGGCAGTTTCGGTGTCGCCGCCTATCGTGACGGGGAGAGCCTGGAAAACCTGATCCAACGGGTGGATGCCGCCATGTACCGGGCCAAGGAATCGGGCAAGAACCGCGTGGTCACCGCGGGCGATGCCGGGAAGTCGGTGGCCGCCAGCAGCGCTCCGGCGCGAAGCAGAGAGACCGGATCAGCGAGGAGGTACTAATGGCTTTGATCGTTTGCCGCGAGTGCTCGGTGAACCGTTCCGATACGGCGCCCATGTGCCCCCATTGCGGCCTGGGCATGAACCAGGTTCTGGCTGAACTGCGGCGTTCCTGCGCCGGCGGGGCGGCGGCCGATGCGCCGGTTGCGGCAGAAGCGGCGATGCCCGGCGTGGAGAAGCGCCGCCATCCGCGCATCGAGCACCGCACATTTGTCCGCGTCGACGGCCAAACAGCCATGCTGTTCAACGTCTCGCGCAGCGGCCTGAAACTGTCGTCGCCGCTTCAGCCGCGGCCGGGGCGGGTCAATGTCGAACTGGAAGCCGGGGAATACTCCTTCGCCCTGCAGGGATCCGTGCGCTGGGTGAGCCAGCGGCGCTCCTTCTCCAACCTGGTCGATTTCGGGGTGGAGATCCTCGATCCCCCGGTCGGCTATCGTGATTTCGTCGAGCAGCTCACGCCAGAGCGCTAGGGCCGCTCCTTATTCCGCGTCAGCGATCAGGGGGCGAAGCGGGCGCGGACTTCGCGCAGCTCCGGCAGCTTCGCCAGGAAAATGTCGAACAGGCGCGGATCGAAATGGCCGCCCCGGCCTTCGCTCATGATCGCCAGCGCCTGTTCTTCGCTGAAGGCCCTGCGATAGACGCGGTCGGTGACCAGGGCGTCGTACACGTCGCAGATGGCGACGATGCGCGCCGCTTCCGGGATGGATTCGCCGGCCAAGCCGTCCGGGTAGCCGCTGCCGTCCCACTTTTCGTGGTGGTGCAAGGCGATCTCTCCGGCCAGGTCCAGGAGCGGGATGCCCGATCCCTCCAGGATGCGGAAGCCGATGCGCGAGTGCTCCTGGATCTGGGCGAATTCCCCGGGCGTCAGCTTGCCGGCCTTGTGCAGGATGGCGTCGGCGACGCCGATCTTGCCGATGTCGTGCATCGGGGCGGCCAGGCGCATCTCGTCCGTCGCGCCGGCGTCCCAGCCGGCGGCGCGGGCCAGCACGGCGGCGTACTCGCCCATGCGGCGGATATGGTCGCCGGTTTCCTCGTCGCGATAGCCGGATGCGCTCATCAAACGCAGGATGACCTGCTCCTGGGCGGCGCGGATCTCGGCCGTGCGCTCGCGCACCTCATCCTCCAGGCGCTCTTCGTAGCGGTCCCGCTCCAATTCGAGCTCGCGGCGGCGCAGGGCGTTGCTGATGTTGATGAACAGCTCGTTGGCCTCGAACGGTTTGACGATGTAGCCGAATGCGCCCAGTTCCAGCGCGCGCACGGCGGTGGCGTGATCATCGATGGCGGTGAGCATGATGAAGGCGATGCCGGGGTGCTCCAGCTTGGCCGCTGTGAGCAGCTCGATTCCCGACATGCCGGGCATGGTGATGTCGCTGATGACCAGGTCGAATTCCCCGGATCGCAGCTGCGCGATGGCCTCTGCGCCGCTGACGCAGATGCGGTTGGCGTAACCCCTGGCCGTGAGCAGCTGCGCAACCAGGCGGGAAAGGCCGGGCTCGTCGTCGACGACCAGTATGCGGGCGGGCTTGTTGTCTGCCGTCATCGCTACTCCCTGCGGCCGGCATCCGGAGCATTCCTGGACGGCGGCGTTGCCACCATTATAATGCATATTGAAAACAATAACATCCGCTATGGCCGGGCTGGCACACGGTTGACATTGGCGAGGATTTTTTCCACAATCCGCGCATGAAACGATCATTCGCCCTTTGTTTGTTTGCGGTTGCTTCGCTGGTTGGTTCCTTTTTGCCGGCGGTTCGGGCGGGAAACGAGGCCGTGATGGGCTTGTCCTCCGAGCAGGCGGAACGCCTGGCGGCGCTGCCGCTGGAGTGCCTGCAGCGGGAATTCCCCAACAAGCCGGGCGAGACCCTGGCGGCGCCGTCCGATATCGGCTCGCCGCGCGGCATGCACCCGGCCTTCTACGGCTGCTTCGACTGGCACTCCGCGGTGCACGGCCACTGGATGCTGGTGCGGCTGCTCAAGACGTTCCCCGGGATGAAGGATGCCGCGGTGATCCGCGAGAAGCTGGCCGCGAACATCAGCGCCGGGAATGTTCTCGACGAGGTCAGATACTTCAACAGGAGCGAGGAAAAATCGTTCGAGCGCACCTACGGTTGGGCCTGGTTGCTGAAGCTCGCCGAGGAGCTGCACCGCTTCGACGATCCGCTGGCACGGGAGCTGGAAAAGAACCTGCAGCCGCTCACCGACCTGATCGTGCAGCGCCACCTGGAGTTCCTGCCCAAGCTCATCTATCCCGTGCGCGTGGGCGAGCATGCCAACACCGCCTTCGGGCTGGCGTTTGCATGGGACTATGCCGTGGCTCTTGGCGACCGCGGACTGCAGGGCCTCATCGAAAACAGGGCCCGGGATTTCTTCATGAATGACCGCGGCTGCCCGCTGGGCTGGGAGCCGAGCGGCTATGATTTCCTGTCGCCCTGCCTGGAGGAGGCCGACCTCATGCGCCGCGTCCTGCCGGAAAAAGAGTTCGCCGCCTGGCTGAGGAAATTCTTGCCGCGGCTTGCCGACAGGAAATTCTCCCTCGTTCCAGGCATCGTCTCCGACCGCCGCGACGGCAAGCTGGTGCATCTCGACGGCTTGAACTTCAGCCGAGCCTGGTGCCTCTACGGCATCGCCGCGCGCCTGCCCGGGTACCGCCACTTGCGCCGGGTCGCCGACGGGCACCTGCGCCATTCGCTGCCGGCGGTCGTCGCCGATTCCTACGAGGGCGGCCACTGGCTGGCCTCGTTCGCCCTCTATGCCCTGGTCCGTGCCGGGGAATGAGCGCAGTCTTGCTGAGTTGCCGTTTTCATCGTTTTCTCAACCACTTTTTCTTGATGGGAAATATCACATTTTTCCCTATTGCACTGTCCTCCGGGCTTGATAGAATAAAGGCGATAGAATATTCCGGAGGTGGATCGGCCATGAAAAAGATCGTTCTCTGCGTCGCATCGTCCATTGTCCTGCTGGCCGGCTGCGCCTGCAGCCGCGACCTGGTCCCGGACAGCGTCCTCGAGGGGCTGCACAAGCCGGTGATCCAGAGCATCAACCCGACAGCGATCCGGTTCAACGGTGCCGGCTTTTATCTGGATGTGAGATTGAATGCCGAAGACGATCAGTATGTCCTGTATGTCAATGATCACAAGGTCGGCCAAACCGAGA
>JALOLA010000029.1 GCA_025456205.1 Acidobacteriota bacterium
TCTGGTTCAACTGGAGCTCGTACCGGCCCATGGCCCGGAAACGAGGGGTTTCGATGCCGCCGCCCAGCGACAGGATGTTGTTTTCCATGGTCATCTCTTCCTGGCTGCTGACTTCGCGGCGGACGCGGGAGTCGATGAAGAAGCTTTTGCTGATATGGCGGCGGATGCCCGCTTCATAGATGTCGGCATCGAGAAGGCGCTGGCCGTTTTTTTCGTCCAGAAGGTCTTTCTGGTAGCTCACGAAGATCCCTTCGCTGCCGGTCAGGTATTCCAGCAGGAACGATGCCGAGTGGCCGATGGTGTCGCCGGCCAGGTCCAGGCGGTCGTTGAAGGTCTGGCCGCTGTAATCGATCTGGAAGAAGCCCGCCCCCTTGGCGCCGCTCCACAGGCGCTGCCGCCCGCCCAGGAGGAAATCCCTGATCTCGGTGTCCCTGACGACACGGGGCTTGTCAAAATCGCTGTCCAGCTCGATCTTCCCCCAGGCCTTGGTTTTATCATTGTTCAGGAACGAAGACAGGTAAAGCGTCCGGGTGCGCAGGTCGCTGGCCAGGGATTCCTTTTCGCCCCAGCCGCCGGAAAGGACCAGCTGCCGGTTCTGCCATTCCAGGAAGGAGTGGTACTCCCTTTCATCGACCGCCAGGCTGGCCAGGGAAAATGGATAGAGCTCGGCGCCGATGTTGCGGGTGAACTGGAAGGGGGAAAGGAAGATGTTCCTTTCGGCGTAGGCAGGGAAGATCTGGTACAGGCTGTAGCCGTATTTCAGCTGCTGGTTGGCGAAGAGCGGGAAATCGGCGTTGATCGACCAGGCATTGAAGAAGAGGCGGAGCTGCTTGCTGAAATTGAGGATGCCGCCGCCGAAAAACCCGTTCTGTTCCTTTTGCTGCGGCTCGGAGCTCAGGGAGAATTCTCCGAAAAAGGTCAGCGGCCGCGAATCGACATTGACGCCGAGGGTGAAAATGCCGCGGCGGCTGTCCCAGGCTTTCCCCAGGCCCAGGGTGGCGTCGGCGTCGGCGATGTACGACAGGTTGAACTTGATGGGCTTCCATGGAGCAACGAATGCCCTGACGCCGAGAACATCGCGCGTGAAGCGGCCGGCCAGCGATTCGAACTGGTAGCTGACCCTGACCCAGACGGGGTTTCCCAGGGAGTCGATGGGGAAGATGGGGCTGGTGAAGATGATCGCTCCCCGGTCATAATCGATGAAGTAATCGCGGTTGCGGACCATGGGGGTGTAGCTGATCTCCAGGCCGGGGTTGCTGGCGCTGCGGGTCACCAGCTGGATGCTTTCGCTGCCGCGCAGGATGGGCGACTCATTCAGGTAATACGGGCCGACGCCGAGGTCCGAGGGGAATTCCTCGATGCCCGCTTCGCCGCGGCTCACCCCGGCCAGCACCTCCACGCCGGCGTGCTCGCTCTTTTTCCCCAGAATGCCGCCGCGGAAAGGGTGGTAGTAGCGGGAGAACACCGAATCCAGAAAAACGCCCATGCGCTGGTCTCCCAGGGACATGTATTCCTTTTCATTGCCGATGGTGAGCAGGAAATCGAGGGGCGGCTCGGTGATGCGATTCTCGGGGTCGTAGTCCAGGTGGCCGCTGACGTCGTATTCGCCGTGGTTCAACGTGCCGTCGACCATGAAGGAGGCCCTTTCCCGCGTTGAAAAATCGGCTGGCAGCCCCAGGTCGCTGTAGCGGAAGCGGATCTCGTTGCCTTGCACGCTCGCCCAATTCAGGCGCAACATGCCGATGCCCATCAAGTAGAGCTTGTCCTTCACCGGAGGATCGGTCTTGATCTTATTATGCTGAAAACAGGACATCGACAAGGTCAGCACGGCCAGGGCGATAATCATCTTGTTCATTCCGGTACTCCCGAGTTCGATTTGAATGCCATTGCTTATAGTATATGGGAATGCCCTTTTTTTTCATAGCAACCTGGGAAAAAGAAAAATTACAGGTGGAGGAAGATCCCGCCGCTGATGCGCGTGCGCTCGGCCGCGGCAAAGTTCTGGAAGCGCAGGTCGGCGCGCAGCGAGAGCATGGAGGTGAAGCAGCGAGAGCATGGAGGTGAAGTAAATATGGAGGCCGCCCCCGAAGAAGGTATAGAATTCGTACTCGCTGAATTTGAAATTCAGCTTTTCGAACTCGCCGCCGGCGCCCAGGACGGCGTAAGGGGCGATGATGCCGAATTTCGGACGGAATTTCACGGCCGCGCTCAGGCTGTTCCAGCCCGTTTCGCTGACGCGGCAGCCTTCGAATTCGAACTTGAGCATGGGCACGATGGTCCCCGAGCCGACCGAGATGCCGTAGAAAAAGCTGGAAGGCCGGTTGACGGAGCCGGCGGCCAGGCCCAGGTCCAGGGCGGAGGCGGACAGGCACAAGGAGAGGATGGCAACAAAGCAGAGCGCTTTTCTAATCATGGGTTTTGCTCACTTGCTGCAGCAGCGGCCGGCCGTAGTAGTCGATCTCCAGGGCCGGCCACGATTTGCGGGCGTAGAGGGAATAGTTTTTCTGGAAAAGGGGGAAGATGAAACCGTCGTTGACGATCGCCTCGCTGATGCGGGCGATCTGCTCCATGAGCAGCTCCTGGGAATTGCTGGTACGGGCCTCCTCCAGCTCGCTGAGCATGCGCAGGTACTGGGCGTTGAAGCGATTGAAGCTGGATTCCTTGAGGATGCGGCTGATCTTCTCCTCGGCCGGGGTTTTCTTCTGGAAGATCTTGTCGATCAGGACGTACTTGATGCCGGTGGAGTCCAGGAAGGCCATGAACTGGCTGTCGTCGATGAATTGCGTCTCGATCCTGAGATTGCTGTCCTTGAGGAAGGCCGTCAGTTCCTTCTCCAGGTTGGAAAGCGAGGACAGGACGTAAAGCTTGATCTCGGAGAACTTGAGGATCGACGCCGTTTTTTGCGGCGACAGGCCCTTGATGCGGATGGCCACCGGCGACTCCTCGTCGGCGGTCAGTGCGTTGAGCTCGCGGAATCGGAATCCCGCCGCCTCGTTGAAGCGCTTCAGCAGCGAATAGAGGGCGATCTTGGTGTTCTGGCCGATGTCGCCCTGCAGGAAGCACAGGTAGATGTTCTGGTAGATGCCCGAATCGAACTCCAGGAAATTCTCCTTGAACTGGCCGGGAGCGCCCAGGAACAGGTCGGGCGCAGGGCCCTCGGTGAACAGGATGCGCACCGTGTCCAGGTAGGCCCGCCCCCCGGCGTAGTAGGGGTTGGCCCGCAGGGTCAGGTGATGGTTCTTTTCCCATTCATGCGGGTAGAAAAGCCCGGAAAAGGACTGCTCGTCCTCGGCCAGCACCACCAGCTCGGGTGCGGTGAGCATGGCGATGATATCCGGGGTGTCGGCCAGCAGCTCGACCAGCACCTGCTCGTTGCTGAAGCGGACGGCCTTCACGACCTTGCTCAGCCGGCTGGCGGTGAACAGCTCGGAGGCCAGGAACACCTTCAGCGACACCTGGATGTTCCTGGCGGTCAGCGGCTTGCCGTTGGAAAAGCTGAGGTTCTCCTTGAGGGTCAGAAAGAGGGTCCTGGCGGCGGCGTCGTAGCGGTAGTCCTGGAAGACATGGCTGGTGATCTCGCCGTCCTTCTTCAGGTAGAAGAAGTTCTCGTAGATCAACGAATAGAAGATCAGGTTGGAATAGTTGGCCGTGCTCAGGTTGAAGGAAGCGGGCTCGTTCAGGCGCATGGCGATCTCGCCCCCATAGTAGGGCTTGATCGCCCCGGCCAGGAGGGTGGCCAGCAGCAGCAGCGGCAGCAAAAGCCATTTCGCCTTATTCATCGCGCTTGCCCCAGAACTGCACCAGCAGCCGCTCCATGCCGGCCCCGGGCGCCGCCTGCAGCACGCCGGCCCAGAAGCCCCGCGTCCCCTGCCAGTTCCCGGCGGCGATGAACTGCACCTCGCCGTCCACCTTGCCGGCGTAGGCCGGTCTCAGGCCGCCGTCGCGGATATCGAGAAAATAGAGCTGGTCGGAGGTGCGGCTGTAGTCGCTCATCGCCAGCCATTCGCCGTCGAGGGCGGCCAGCGACGCGCCCCTTCTTTCCGCCAGCGGCTTCATTTCCTCGAAGCCGGGGCTGAACAGGCGGTAGGCGTAATCGCGGTCAATGACGTGGACGGCCTGCAGCTGTCCCGCCGCCTCGGAAAAATCCATGGCCATGGCCGGGCAGGTCTTTTTCTGGTAGGCGCCGCCGGAGGCGACCGGCATGGCGAAGGGCAGGAAATAGACCCTGTCCTTGAAAAAATTACGGCCCTCTTCGTAGCGGCCGCCGACCAGGTAAGGGTTCTGGTTCATGGTCACGAGGCGGAAAGGGACGAAGTCGACCTGTCCGGCCTCCTGCCACTGGCCGGCGCGGAACGCCAGGACCTGGGAATAGGGGGAAAAGTTGCTCCCGGCCGTCAGCACCAGGTCCTGGGCGGAGCGGAACAGCAGCAGCTTGCCCTCCGGGTGCCGCGTCGGGAAGAAGGGGCGGGACCATTTGAGCTTGAACTGGAAATGCTTCTCCAGCCGCGTCTCGTTGGCCACATAGATGATGATCTCGTCAGGGTAGAAGAAATAATACTGCATGCGGCCGTCGGCGCCGGCGATGGACTGGATGTCCATGAGGTGCTTCTTGCTCTCGAACTCGAGCTGCTTGGAAAAGCCCAGGGCGGAAAAGGCGAAGTTCCGCGCCTGCAGCAGATCCATCTCGCCCTTGCTGACGGCTTTTTCGAAATATTTCACGGCGACGACGCGGTCCTGCAGGCGGGAGAACACGGTCAGGCCCAGGCCGGTCTTGCTCTTGTTCTGTATGAGCTTGAGTTCGATCAGGAAGTCCAGGCCGTCCGACTGGCTCAGGTTGAACACGCCGCGGCCGTCGCTGAAATCCACCAGCAGGTCCTTCAGTTGGATGTTCTTCTCGCCCTCCAGCCGCGAGACCAGCATCTGGTAGATCTTCTGCATGGCCAGGTCGCCCAGCTCCGATCCGTTCTCGAAGCGGACCACCGCCACGCGCACGTCGAACTTGTCCTTGAAGAACGAGCCCAGGTAGGCGGCGCCATCGGCGACCAGGGCCTCGGCGCCCTGCTGGGCCCAGGCGCCGGCGCCCAGGGCGATGAGCGCGAGCAGGAAGCCGATGGCTTTTTTCATCGCGGGCCGGCTATTTCTTTTTCAGGGTGATCTTCAGGGTGAGGTGGATCTGCATGCCGTCGGGGCCGTCGGGAACATCCAGGGTGATGGGCAGGTCGTAGGCCTGGACGGCCGGTGCCGACGAAGACGGGCGCTCGCCCGTTTCCTCGTCGGCCCGCTCCGCGGCGGGAGCGGCGGGGCGGAAGGGGGCGGAGTCGGAGTCGCGGCGCTCTTCATCGGCGAAATCGATCTCGGGGATGTCGAAATCCGATCGGTCAGCCTTGACCTCGCGGATCTCTTCCAGGTTGAAGATGTCCTCGTCGGCCACGGGCTTGAAGGAATCCTCGGCGTCGATCATGGGCGAAGAGAGCTCGAACACTTCCTCCTCCTCGGTATCGCCCCGGTGCGGCTCCTCGACCAGGTCCTTCAGTACAACCTCCTTTTCCGCGGCCGGAGGGGAGGAGGAGGTGATCTCCTCGCGGGAGAACATGACGGTCTTGTCCTTCTGAAAGATCGACAGCTGGTTCTTCAGGTGCAGGATGACCAGCTTGATGATGGCGTGCAGCCCTTCCAGGACGTTCTCGCCGTTGGTGGCCACGGTGGGGAAAAAGGCCTTGTTGTCGGGGTTCAGGTCCTTGTTGAGGGCGGCGATGGGGAGGATCTCCTTGAGGTCGCGCTTGTTGAACTGGAAGATCAGCGGGATCTTCTCGAACTGCAGGTTGTTGAGCTTCAGGTTCTTCTTGAGGTTGGTGAAGCTCTCGTTGTTCTGCTCGCGCATGACGACCTGGGAATCGGCGACGAAGACCACGCCGTCGGCGCCCTGCAGCACCAGCTTGCGGGTGGTGTCGTAGGCCACCTGGCCCGGCACGGTGTAGAGCTGGATCTTGATGGAATAATTCCCCAGCTTGCCGATCTCCATGGGCAGGAAATCGAAGAACAGGGTGCGGTCGCCGTCGGTGTCCAGGGTGATCAGCTTGCCCTTGTTCTCCACCTCGTCGTTATTGAATATGTAGCGCAGGCAGGTGGTCTTGCCGCTCAAGGCCGGACCGTAGTACACGATCTTGGCCGTGATCTCCTTGTTGTTGTAGTTGACAAAGGCCATCAGAAGGGATCCTCCTCGAATCCGGCCTCCTCCCCGTCCGCGCCGCCCGCGAACGGGGGCGCGCCCTGGTTGCCCGCCTCGGGGAACGGATCGCGGCCGCCGTGGCGATCGCCGGCATAGGAGGAGCCGCCCCCTCCTCCGCCTTCCTTGCGGCGGTCGAGGACGACGATATTGTCGGCCGTGATCTCGGTGGTCGACCGGTCCTGGCCGCTCTTGTCCTTCCACTTGCGCGTGCGGATGCTGCCTTCGACCAGCACCATGTCGCCCTTGCCGACACCTTTTTCCACTTTTTGGGCCAACGCTCTCCAGGCGATGATGTTGTGCCACTCGGTCGGCAGGTCCTTCCAGGCATTGCTGTTCTTGTCGTAATAGCCTTCGTTGGTGGCCAGGCTGAACTTGGCCAGCTGCTGGCCGCTGTTGGGCATGACCGTGACCTCGGGGTCCTTGCCCGCCCGGCCGACCAGGATGACGCGGTTCAAGCTGCGTACTTGGCTCATGTTATTCGCTGAACTCCTTGATCTTCTGCCCGGCCAGCGAGGCCTCCTCGGAGAGGGGGAAGCGGGAGATCAGTTCCTTGAGGATGGCCAGGCCCTCGCTCTGCCGGCCCAGCTCGATCAGGGCATAGCCTTTCTTGAGGATCGCGGCCGGCGCCTTGTCCCCGTCCTTGTACTTGGCGAGCAGCTCGTTGAACGTGTTGATCGCTTCCTGGTATTTTTTCTTGGCGTAATGGCACTCGCCGATCCAGTACAGGGAGTTGTCGGCCAGCCCGCTGTCCGGGAAGCTGCGGATGAACTGGCGGAAGCCCTCGATGGCCAAATCGAAATTTTCCTTGATGTAGTCGGAATAGGCGGCGTAATAGACGCTGGAAGGGTCCTGGGCCAGGGAGGTCTCTGTTGCCGGCGGGGGCTCGCCCGGGCCGGCGGCGGCGGGCGCCCCGGCCGGGGCGGCGGGCAGGCTGAGTAGCCGGTCGTTGAGCTTGTTCAGTGAATCCTTCAGCGCGTTCAGCTCTTCCTTGAAGAACTGCATGCTGAGCGTGAGGTTTTCCCTGCTTTGCGCCAGGTCGGCCTGGTTGCGGGCGACGGCGCTGATCTTCTCATCGGCAATGCCCGATCTTTTCAGCAGCTCGGCCAATTGGGCGGACATCTGCTCGACGGCGGCGGACAGCCGCTGCACTTCGTCCAGAATGAGCTGGGTGTCCTTTTTGGCCGCCTGCGCGGGGAGGCTGAGCAGGAGCAGGAGGAGCAGCGCTGAGAAGAACCTGGGCTTCATGGGCGCTATTTCTTGGTGATGACGAACTCGGCGCGGCGGTTCTGGAAGTAGGTGGCCTCATCGACGCCCTGGACCAGCGGCTTGCTCTTGCCGTAGGAGATGATCTTGACCTTGGCGGTGTTCAGGCCCAATGAAACGAGGTAATTCTTGGCGGCCTCGGCCCTCTTCTCACCCAGGGCGATGTTGTACTCGATGGTGCCCCGCTCGTCGCAATGGCCTTCGACCAGCACTTCCACGCTGGGGAACTTGAGCAGCCAGTTGGCGTTGGCCTGCATGACGGGCTTCATGTCCTCGCGGATGGTGTACATGTCGAAGTCGAAGTTGATCTTCTTGAGGACCTGGTCCTTGTTCAGCTCTTCGAGCGATCTCTGCTGGAACAGCTCTTCTTCGCTCAGAACGGGCTTCTCAACCTGGGCGACCGGCTCATCCACCTTCTCGACCACCGGTGCCACCGGTGCGACCTGGGGGGCCTTCTTGGCGCAGGCGGCGAACATCAGTATGAGCGACAGTACAACCACAGCAAGCATCAATTTTTTCATGGGTCCTCCTAGTTATTTTATGCAAAAAATATAATATATAAAAAAAAAATTGTCAAATATCAGCTTGCGGCCGTTATTTGGGCGCTCGCTGCCACTTCGGCATCTTGTTTTCCCCGCCGGCGGTGATCTGGCGCACGTTGCGGCCGTCGTAGTCGACCAGGTAGAGCTGGTAGCGGCCGCTGCGGTTCGAGGAGAACACCAGGTGGCGGCCGTCGGGCGACCAGGAGGGGTTCTCGTTGCGGCCGGCGTTCTCGGTCAATTTGCTGATCTCGTTGCTCTTCAGGTTGTAGACGTAGATGTCGAAGCGGTTCTCGATGCGCGAGACGAAGGCCAGGCGCATGCCGTCGGGCGACCAGGCTGGGGAATCGTGGTAGCTGCCCTCCATGGTGATGCGCCGGACATTGCTGCCCTCGGCGTCCATGATGTAGATCTGCGGGGTGCCGCCGCGCTGCGACGTGAAGGCGATTTCCCGGCCGTTGGGGCTCCAGCAGGGGGAGGTGTCGATGGCCGGGTTGAAGGTCAGCCGCTTCTCCTGCCCCGTCTTCATGTCCTTGAGGTAGATCTCGGCGTTGCCGTGCTTTGAGGAAGTGAAGACGATGCGATCGGCGGTCGGCGACCAGTCGGCGGCGTAGTTGCTGCCGCCGCTGGACAGCAGCTCCGTCTTGCCCGAATAGATGTTGAACATGAACAGCTCCGGGCTCAGGTTGCGATAGGAGGTGTAGAGGATCTTCTCGTTGTCGGCGCTCCAGGAGGGGAGCATGTCCATGGCGCTGCTGAAGGTGATGCGCGTGGGGCGGTGGCCGTCGTAGTCCATGATGTAGATGTCGCGGTCGTTGCCCGCCTCGGAGACGTAGACGATCTTGGAGGTGAACAGGGGCTTTTCGCCGAAATGCTTCAGCATCTCGTCGGCCGCCCGGTGGGCGATCAGGCGCACGAGGTCCTTCTTGCCGCCGAAGTTGCGGCCGAAAATGAAGCGCTCGCTGCCCACTTCGTACACCTTGAAGGAAAAGATCACGCGGTCGTCGGCGCTGAGCTCCAGCTGGCCGGAGATGAGGATGTTGGCCTGGATGGAGGCCCAGTCCTTGAAGCGGATGGCCCCGGGGTTGAAGGCGGGGATATAGGAATAATGCTCGCGCGGCACCATCTTGAAGATGCGCGAGAACTCCAGGTCCTTCCACAGGGTCTCGTAGAGGGTGGCGGCGGCATCGTCCTTCTGCGCCGCCGGGTCGAGCTGGAAGGCGGGCATGGCCACCGGCACCATGGGCATGCCTTCCTTAATGCGGATGGTGATCTCCTCCTGGCCGCGCAGCAGGCAGCCCAGCAGGAACACGGAGAGCAGCAGGACGGTTCGGCGCATGTTCATTATTTCTCCCATTCGAACTCGAAGTGCACGACCAGGTATTGCGAAGCGAAATCGTTGGGCAGGGGCGCGAAGGGCGCGGCGTTCTCAATGGCCCGCCGGGCCGACAGGTCGAGAGAGGCGATGCCGCTGGGGCGCTCCACCTTCAGGTCACTGACCCGGCCGTCGCGGGCGATGATGAAATGGACGCCGGTGACGTACTTGCCCTTGAGCCCCGGGGCGACCAGGGAACTGTACCAGGAGGAGGAAATACGGTTGCGCAGCAGGTCGACGTAATAGGCGTGGGGAAAATAGCCGCCGCCGGAACCCGGGCCGCCGGGCCCGCCCAAGCCGCTGCCCGCAGGGCCGCCGCCACCGCTGCCGCTGGAGATGCCGGTCGTCAGCCCGGGACCGCCGACGTTCACCTGGGCGACGGGCTCGGTCCTGGGCGCCGTGCGCTCCTTGCGCACTACGGAGATCATCTTTTCTTCCTCGACCTTTTTCCGGCTTTCGCGGTCGGGGTAGCGCAGCGGCGACTTGAATTCCTTTTCCACGGTCAGGTTCTTGACGCCGCCGCTCTTTTCCTCGATCATGGCGGCTTCGGGCTCCGGCTGCGCCTGCGGCGGTGCCGCGCCTCCCCTGCCACCTCCGCCGCCTCCGCCACCGCCGCCACCGCCGCCGAGGTTGACCAGGTCGACGTAGTAGGTCATTTCGCCGCTGCCCTTCCTGGCAGGCTGGACGATGATGAATGCGGCCAGGGTGGCGTGCAGCGCCAGGGAAAGCAGCAGCGTGGTCTTGAATTTCATCGCCGCGACTTCTGCTCCACGATCATGCCGACCGTGTCCACGCCGGCGAGCTTGATGATGTCCATGACCTCGATGATATACCCGTAGGTGAGGCTTTTATCGGCCTTGAGGAAGACCACTTTCTTGTCGCTGTTGAGGAAATGGCTCTTCAGGCGGGACTCGAGGAAGTAGAGGTTGACGATCTGGTCGTTCATGTAGACGTAGCGGTCCTTGGTCAGGGTCAGCACCAGGCCGCCGGAGCTCGGGTTGCTGCGCGTCTCGGCCGCGGGAAGCTTGACGGTGATGCCCGACTGCATCATCGGCGCCGTGACCATGAAGATGATCAGCAGCACCAGCATGACGTCGACCAGTGGCGTGATGTTGATCTCGGCCAGGTTGCCGTGCAGGCGGTGCGAGCGGTGCCTTTGCGGGGCGTACATCAGCGGAGCTTCTCGCTCAGGTTGAGGAATTCCAGGACGAAGTCCTCCATGAGCGCGATGATCACCTTGAGCTTGTTCAGCAGAAGGTTATAGAAGATGACCGCCGGGATGGCGGCGAACAGGCCCAGCGCCGTGGCGATCAGGGCCTCGGCGATGCCCGGGGCGACGGTGGCCAGGTTGGCGTTCATCTGGATGCCGATCTGCTGGAAGGAGGTCATGATGCCCCATACCGTCCCGAACAGGCCGATGAAGGGGGTGGCGGAGGCGCAGGTGGCGAGGAAGCCGTTCAGGCGCTCGAAGCGCGTGATCTCCTGGTTGGAGGCGCGCAGCAGCGCCCGGTGCAGGCTGTCCAAGTCGATCTTTTCCAGCTTCTGGCCGCTGCCGGTCTGCTGCGAGATCTCGCGGTAGCCGAAGCGGAAGATCTCGCCCAGGGGATTGTTGCCGTAGAGCGCCTTGGCGCTGTTGATCTCGCTGAAATTCTTGTTTTTCTTGAAAAAATCCAGGAACTTGAGGCTGTTCTTCCTGGCGCGGGAGTATTCCATGAGCTTGAAGATGATGATGGCCCAGGAGATGATGGAGAAGGAGACCAGCAGCAGCAGGACCAACTTGACCACCAGCGAGGCGTGCTGGATCAGGTAGATGAAATCGCCGTTGTTGTTGATGGGGGTGACCGTGAATAATATGTGTTTCATTGCCTTATTTTTACCATATTTTCCGGCTGTTTTCAACCAGGGAGGTCCCCGGCGGACCGCCTGGATCGGGCTTTTTGCGCCGTGGCCGCCGAAATCGGCTGTTTTTGCCTCTGAACGGGCCTTTTTTCGCCTGAGGGCCGGCCGCGATTTGCTTTTTCGGCGGAATGATTATACAATTCGGCCTGCAGGTGAACTCATGAAAACCAAGATCAAGGACCTGATCAAACTGCGAGAGGAAAAAGACGCGGCCGGTGGCTTGGACAAGCTGGCCCAGCGCCGGGCCCGCGGCCTGATGACGGCCCGCGACCGCATCGAGTATCTGTTCGACCCCGACACCTTTGTCGAGCTGCAGGGCTATGTCCAGCACCATTCGGGCAATTTCGGCCTGGACAAGAAGAAATTCCTCGGCGACGGCGTCATCACCGGCTTCGGCAAGGTCAACGACCGCGTGGTGTACGTCTTTTCGCAGGACTTCACCGTCCTCGGCGGCTCGCTGGGCGAGATGCACGCCAAGAAGATCGTCAACATCCAGGACCTGGCCCTGAAGGCCGGGGCCCCGGTCGTCGGCATCAACGACTCGGGCGGCGCCCGCATCCAGGAGGGGATCAACAGCCTGGCCGGCTACGGCGACATCTTCTTCCGCAACACCATCTCCTCGGGGGTCATCCCCCAGATCTCGGTGATCATGGGACCCTGCGCCGGCGGCGCCGTCTATTCCCCGGGCATCACCGACTTCGTCTTCATGGTCGACAAGTCGAGCTACATGTTCGTCACCGGCCCCGAAGTCATCAAGGCGGTGAACAAGGAGGAGGTCACCTTCGAGGACCTCGGCGGCGCCGAGAGCCATGCCACCATCTCCGGCGTGGCCCACTTCGTCGGCCGCGACGAGAAGGACACCCTGGACATGGTCAAGGAGCTGCTCAGCTACCTGCCCGCCTCCAACATGGAGCCCCCTCCCGACGCCGCGGCCACCGACCCCTTCGACCGCATGGACGACCGACTGAACGAGATCGTGCCGGTCAACCCCAACAAGCCCTACGACGTCAAGGAGCTGATCCTGGCCGTCGTCGACGCACAGAAGTTCCTCGAGGTCCACAAGGGCTACGCCCAGAACCTGGTGGTCGGCTTCGCCCGCCTGGGCGGCAAGTCGGTCGGCATCATCGCCAACAACCCCGGCATTTTCGCCGGCACCCTCGACGTGCAGGCCTCGCTGAAGGGGGCGCGCTTCATCCGCTTCTGCGACGCCTTCAACATCCCGCTGGTCAGCTTCGTCGACGTCCCGGGCTTCCTGCCCGGCCGCGACCAGGAGCAGCTGGGCATCATCAAGCACGGGGCCAAGATGCTCTTCGCCTATTCCGAGGCCACGGTGCCCAAGCTGACCGTCATCACCCGCAAGGCCTACGGCGGGGCCTATATCGTCATGAGCTCCAAGCACCTGGGCGCCGACGTGGTCTGCGCCTGGCCGACGGCCGAGATCGCCGTCATGGGCCCGCAGGGGGCGATCAACATCATCTTCAAGAAGGACATCTCCGAGGCCGTCGAGCCGGAAACGGTGCGCGAGCGCCTGATCTCCGAATACAAGGAAAAATTCGCCAATCCCAAGGAGCCGGCCGCCTACGGCTATGTCGACGAGATCATCCTGCCGGTGGAGACCCGGCCCTTCCTGATCAAGAACCTGGAGGCCCTGGCCAACAAGTCGCTGAAGCTGCCCCCGAAAAAGCACGGCAACATCCCCCTCTAAGGAGAGGCCATGAAAGAAAAGGTCCTGATCCCCACCCGGGGCGTCATTGCCCTGGATATCATCAACTCGCTGAACAGCATGGGCATGGAAACCCTGCTGATGCACTCGCCCGAGGACGCGCTGAGCCTGCCGGTCAAGCTGGCCGACCGCAGCTTCAAGTTCTATTCCTCGCGGCTGGAGGACAGCTACCTGGACAGCGAGGCGATACTGGAAAAGGCGCGCGAGGTCCATGCCGACTACATTCACCCCGGCTACGGCTTCCTGGCCGAGAGCCCCGAGTTCGCCCGGCAGTGCCGTGAGAACAATATCCGCTTCATCGGCCCCGACGCCCGGGTGCTGGCCCAGGTGGAGGACAAGATCAAGCTGCGCCAGACGGCCGCCGCCATCGGCCTGCCGGTGCTCAAGTCCTCCGAGCTGATCCGCAGCCCTCTCGATTGCGAATCCTGCGACGACGGCTTCACCTACCCGCTGATCATCAAGCCGCTGAAGGGCTCGGGCGGGCGGGGCCTCCGCGTCGCCGACTACCGGCGCGACGCCCAGGAGCAGGTGGCCAACCTGCTGAAGCGCGAGGAGAACGCCCGCAGCGGCATCTTCTTCGAGGAATTCCGGCCCTATGCCCACCATATCGAGGTCCCCTTCTTCCGCGACGCCAAGGACAACATCCTCTTCCTGCCCGAGATCGAGTCCTCGATCCAGCGCCGCTTCCAGAAGATCTTCCAGGAGTCGCCGTCGCCGAACGTCGACGAGACCCTGCGCGCCAGCCTCTACGAGCGCGCCCAGGCGCTGCTCAGGAAGATCGACTACGTGGGGCTGGGCTACGTCGAATTCATCGTGGAGAACAACGAGTGCCTGTTCTCCGAGATCAACCCCACCTTCCAGATCAATACCCTGATCTCCGAGGTGCACCTGTCCTCGAACTTCCTCAAGAAGCAGGTGGTGATCGCCCGCGGCGAGCTGCTGCACGACGTGCACGGCGTGCGCATCGTCAAGCCCAAGCACCACGTGCTGCTGGTCTCGCTGATGGCCGAGGACCCCTACAACAACTTCCTGCCCTCCACCGGCCAGATCAGCCACTTCTTCCACTACTCCACCATCCGCAACGTCTTCAAGACCACGCTCTACACCGGGGCGCGGGTGACGCCGATGTACGACCCCTTCATCGGCAAGATCCTGACCTACGCCGTCGAGCGGCCCAACGCCATCAACGACATGCGCATCTTCCTGGAGAACATCATCATCCGCGGCATCCGCACCAACCTGGTCTTCCTCAAGCACCTGCTGGAGAACGCCGACCTGCGCAGCGGCGGCACCATCATCGATTTCCTGCACCTGAAGTTCGACTTCAGCAAGCTGAAGAACACCGAGGAGCAGTCGCTGGTGGCCGCCGCCCTGCTGGCCGCCGATTTCCACCTCGACAACCGCAGGAAGAACTACAAGGGCAAGCTGGAAAAGATGAAGCAGCCCGGGTTCTTCAAGCGGCTCTTCAGCCCCTATTGAGGTGAACCATGAAGTACAAGTTCCTCATGGATAAAAAGGTCGTGGAGGCCGAGATCGCCAACAGCGCCACATTCCATTCGCCCACCGAGATCAAGCTCGACAATAACAAGCTCGAGATCCTGATCGGCGAGGTCCAGGGCGACGAAGTGCTGTCGTTCTTCGTCGACAACAAGCTGCACCAGGTGGAGTTCGTCCGCGACGAGAACGGCTATCCCCAGGGCATCTACGTCGACGAGGAATACTACTCCGCCTCGCTGCTCAAGATCGACAGCCTGTTCTACTACAAGGAGAAGCCGGTGAGCGCCTCCAAGTCGGGATCGGTGCGCAGCTTCATCCCCGGCTACATCAAGAAGATCTATTTCCGCCCCCAGGACCGGGTCGAGGAGAACGACATCGTCCTCATCCACGAGGCCATGAAGATGGAGAACGAGATCCGCGCCCCCAAGAGCGGCATCATCAAGTCCATGGGCGTGCAGGAAGGCGACAACATCCTGGCCAACCACCTGCTGTTCGAGATCGACTAGCCGCCCGCGTTGCTTCCGCGTCTTTTCCGCCGGCCATGGTTCCCATCGCGTCGCCCGTCTGCTAGAATTGCCTTGTAGAGACTGGGAGAACTATGGAGGCGCTATGACCGATGTGATCTCCGGGATCATGGTGGCTGCGGTCACGGCCGTCGTGATCGTTGCCATTTTTTTCTGGACCGGCCAGGCGAAAAAAAAGAGGATCGCGGCGCTGCATGACCTTTGCCTGCAGCGGGGCTGGACCTACCGCCATGAGAGCGGCTCGCTGCATCATGGCCATCGCATCGAGGGCGCCGGCTGGCTTTTCGAGGCGCTCTCGCGCTCCAGCGGCCGCGAAACGGCGCCCGGCTCGTCCGACTGGGGGCATTCCAGCCAGTGGTCGGCCAATGGCGAGGATCCCGGGCGCAGCACGTTCATCCTGGGCAGCCGCCTGGGAGGCATGCTGGACATCTCCAGGGTGCCGCCGCAGTTGCTTTCGCGCTTCCTGGGCGAGGAGATCGCCGGCTTCCAGGCCTTCTCCGCCGGCGAGAGGCTGGATGCGCGCTATGTCCTGTTCGCCAGGGAAAGGCCGCCGGCCGCCGGTCTGCTGCCGGCGCGCTGCGAGGAGCTGCTGCTGGCCTGGCCGGCGCAGCTCCCCATCGTGGTGCGCTCCTCGCCCGCCAGGCTGTCGCTGCAACTCGCCAACAAGCGCCTGGAGAAGCCCGGCGATGTCGCCCGCTTCATCGAGCTGGGAGAGAGCCTGGCGGCAAGCGATTGACGGATGGATCTATACAGATCGTTATGATCCTGACCGACGTTTCCTTGGTCGCGGGCCGCCTTCAAAGGCCGGCCTGGAAATCGGTCCAGGCCGTGTCCGGCTCCCGGTAGCGGGTGTATATCCTTGTGAGCGTGGAATATTCGAAAATCAGGTTGAACGGCCGCCAGGCCAGCAGCCGGAACCAGAGCCAATAGGCCGCCGAAATGGAAAGAAGCATCCAGGGATACTCCGCGACAGCGACGACCAGCCAGCGCCCCCAGGGAGCGGGAACCCCGGGCATGACGGCATCGGGGAAGAGCCAGGCGCCAACGGGAAGTGTCGCCAGCCAGCAGAGGACGACGGCGAAGGAGTGGCTCGCCTGGACCGCCCGTCGCGGGCAGTAGTTCAGGCAGCGCATGCAGCTCTCGCAGGTGATCTGCCAATAGGGCCGGCGGCGGATCATGCGGATCGCCCCGACCGGGCAGCGCTTCGCACACTCGCCGCAGCCCGTGCAGCGTGAGGTGGCGAACTGCAGCTTGGCCAGGAAAAAGCGACCCAGGAGCAGGTAGCCCAATGAGATGGGGAATACCGCCAGGCCGAACAGGAAGCTGATCCGCCCGCGCAGCGCCGTTTTCCCGGAAAGCAGAAGGCGGATCGGGCCTTCCGCTTTCATGCGGGTCCGCTCCATCATGGCCCGGGCAGCGGTTTCTCCATATCCCGGCACCAGGGCGGTCCAGTTTTCGGGCGTATTGCGCAGGGGCAGCGCCCCAAGGCAGCGATAGCCCTTGAGGCGCAGCACCAGCAGGGCCAGGTAGAGGCCGCTTCCTTCCCAGCCGGGCACGAACAGCCGGCCGAGCTTGCAGCCGCCCAGGCTGGCGGCGACGAATACGCCCGGTTTCCCGGCGGCGCGCGGGAAACCACTGAGGAAACGGAGCATGGCCCAGATGATGGTGAAGCCGTGCACTGGAAAAACGAACCCGGTCAGGGTGTCCGGCGGGGGCGGGGCAATCGGCGGCCGCATGCGGTCGATACTGGCGGTGCTGGAGCGAAGGCCCTGCCGGGCGGCTTCGTCCGCGATCCACAAGGCGGCCCGCCGCGCGTTGCCGGTGCCCGAGAAGAAATACAGGTCGACGGCCGCGAACGGCCGCAGGAGGATCTCGTTTTTGCTCATGGGTGCCTGGCTCCTTTCAGCAGCGGCCCTGGAAACAGTCTATATGAGATGCCGCCTGGGAGCAAGGGGGAAAAGCTCGATTTGGTCGGTGGCAGGGATGCTTGCCAGTGCATCTGGAAATGAGGCGGGGCGGATCGGGGATCCGCCCCGCCGAACCAGTCAGTGTTTCAGCCTTTCATCTCCAGCAGGCGCCCCGGGGTCCAGGGCGCCCTGGCGGCATCCAGCTCCTTTTCCAATGCGGGAATATCTTCTGCGGCGATGCGCTTCAGCTTGAGCAGCAGCGGCGCGAGCTCCTCGCTGACGATGCGCACCCCTTCCTCCTGCGCCTTGCCCGGAGCGGCGGTGGTGGCGTACTGGTTGTAAATAATGGTCGACAGGCGCGACCAGAGGGGCACGGCCGCCGGCGGGATCTCTTCGTCGCTGGCCTTGGGCTCCACGCCGCGGATGGCCAGAACGATCTCGTCGAGCTTTGCATGGGCGTCCGCAGCCCGCCCCATCAGCGTGGCATGGCCGCCGGGCAGCGCGGCAATGGCCTGGCGCATGACCGCCAGCTTGCCGTTCAGCTCGCCGGTCAGCTTCATGGCTCCCTGCAGCACCCGCGTCAGCTCGGCCACCTGCTGCTGGAAGCGCACCAGGGCGGGGCGGTCCGGGGCGGGCAGGGTGGCGTTGGCCAGCACCCTGGCCGTGAACTCCCGGCTCTCGCCGAGCGGCGTGACCGCGTTGCCGATCACCTTGGCCACGCTCACCTTGTAGGTGCCGGGCATGACCATCAGCCCGGAGTCGTCCTTGGCCAGGGGGTTGAATTTCCCTTCGGCCTTGGCCGGGAAGGGCGTGGGGTAGCTCAGGTCCCAGGCCAGGCGGTTGAGGCCCTTGGCCGGCTGGGCGCGCAGCTCGCGGATGACGTTGTTCTGCGCGTCGCTGATGGTGAACAGCAAGTAGGGCGGAATTTCCATGTCCTCGGCACGGAGCTCTTCCCAGCCGGGATTGGTGATGGGCTTGCCCTTTTCGAAAAGCTCCTTGTCCCTTTTCTGGCGGGCCTGCTTCCTCGTCGGCCAGGTTTCCTTGAGGTAGTAGGTGAAAACGGCGCCGTAGTCGGGATTGGGGGCGGTGAAATAAGTGGCGCCCTGGCCGTATTTCATCGAGGTCTGGATGTACAGCAGGGCGTCCTTGACCGGGAAGAGGTGCATTTCCTTCTGAATCGTGGCGGGCTGAACGTGGCGCAGCGGGGTGTAGTCGTCCAGGACGTAGAAGCCGCGGCCGAAAGTGGCCAGCACCAGGTCGCTCTCGCGGCGCTGGATGGCGATGTCCCTGACGGCGACGGCGGGGATGCCGTTCTTCAGCTGCGTCCATTCCTTGCCGCCGTCGGCGCTGAAGAACACGCCGAACTCGGTGCCGGCAAAAAGCAGCTCGGGATCGACGTGGTCCTGGGTGATGGTGTGCACGGTGCCGTTCGCCGGCAGGTTGGCGGCGATGGAGGTCCAGGTCCTGCCCTTGTCCATGCTCTTCAGCACGTAGGGCTTGAAGTCGTCGCGCAGGATGTTGTCGAATGAGGCGAATACGACGTTTTCGTCAAAGCGGGACGGCAGGATGTCACTGACATAGGTGTGGGCCGGCACGCCGGGGAACTTCTCGATCTTGCGCCATTGACCGCCCGCGTTCTCCGTCACCTGGATCACGCCGTCGTCGCTGCCGACGTAGAGCAGGCCTTCCTTGAGCGGCGATTCGTCCATGGCGACGATGGTGCCGTAGAGCGAGGTGGAGACGTCCTTGGCCACGGCGTCGGCGCCCCAGTACTTGCCCATCACCGGCCAGCGGTCGCGGTCGATCTGGGCGGTCAGGTCGTCGCTGATCACTTGCCAGGAGTCGCCGCGGTCGTCGCTGCGGAACACCTTGTTGGCCGCGCTGTACAGGCGGGTGCGCGAGTGGGGGCTGAGCAGCAGCGGCGCGTTCCAGTTCCAGCGGAAGGTCTTTTCACCCTGGCGCGGCTGGGGCTTGATCATGTTGATTTCCATACTCCTGCGGTCGTAGCGCACGATGTTGCCGTACTGCCACTCGGCGTAGACGATGTTGGGGTCAATGGGGTCGATCTGCGAGAAGAAGCCGTCGCCGCCCACGGTGTTGAACCATTCGTCGGAGGTGACGCCGTCGCTGCTGGTGTTGCGCGAGGGGCCGCCCAAGCTGTTGTTGTCCTGGGTGCCGCCGTAGATGAAGTAGAAGGGCAGGGACTCGTCGACGGCGACGCGATAGAACTGGGTCACCGGCAGGTTGCTCTTGAACAGCCAGTTCTCGCCATCGTCGTAGGTCTCGTAGATGCCGCCGTCGCCGCCGATCATGAAGTGGGCGGTGTCCCGGGGGTCGATCCACAGGGCGTGGTCGTCGACATGGCGGCGCGTAAGGCCCAGAGCCTTCCATGTCTTGCCGCCGTCGCTGGTGACGTGCGAGACCGTCTCCATCGAGTAGACCTTGTTCACGTCGCGCGGGTCGCAGAAGATCTCGTTGTAGTACTGGCCCTGCGCCGTGTGGTCGCTCATCTTGCTCCACGACTCGCCGCGGTCACAGGAGCGGAATAAGCCGCCCTCGGCGCCCGCCGCCTCGATGATGGCGTAGACCACGTCGGGGTTCACCGGCGAAATGGCCAGGCCGATGCCGCCCATGTCAACGGACGGCAACCCCGAGGTGACCTTGCGCCAGGTCTTGCCGCCGTCGCTGGTCTTGTGGATGGCCGTCTCCGGGCCGCCGCCGATCTTGGTGTGGACGTGGCGCCGGCGCTGCTCGGAGGAGGCGATGATCACGTCGGGGTCGCGCGGGTCCATGACCATGCAGTTGATCCCCGTGTTCTCGCTGATGTGCAGCACTTTATTCCAGGAGGCGCCCCCATCGACTGTCTTGTACAGGCCGCGATCGCCGCCCGGCCCCCAGGCCGAGCCCTCGGCCGCCACGTAGACGGTGTCGGGATGCTTGGGATCGATCAGGATCATGCCGATCTGGCGCGATTCTTTAAGCCCCATGTTCTTCCAGCTCTTGCCGCCGTCGACCGTCTTGTAGACGCCGTTGCCATAGCCCAGGGCGCGCTGGTGGTTGTTCTCGCCGGTGCCGGCCCAGACCACGTTTGCATTGCCGGGGTCCATGGCCAGGCAGCCCATGGAATAGGCGCCGTAGTTGTCGAACACCGGCGACCAGGTGATGCCGGCGTTGTCGGTCTTCCAGATGTGGCCGCTGGCCACGGCCACGAAGTACTGCTTGGGGTTCAACGGGTTGACGGCGAAGTCGGCGATGCGCCCCGAGTTGAAGGCCGGGCCGATGGAGCGGAACTTCAGTCCGGGGAACAGGTCGGCGTTCAAGGCCGCTTCCTTCTTGGCCGGCGCGGCCGCGGCCAGGATGAATGCGGCCAGGAGCGCGATGGCAGCCTGCAGAGCATGTTTTTTCATGTTTTCTCCTTTGGGGCCCGCGTCAGGCGGGGTATTTTCGGGGAAGGGGACGCCGGGAGGGGAGGGCATGGCATGGCGGAAAAGAATCGTTTGTCAGGCAATGGTGTTCCCGGGCATGGATTATACGGCTCCGGCCCCCATTTGTTCAACCTGGATATTCAGGGCCTGCGGCTTGTTTTTCCCAGGCAAATTCTCTATGATGCGGGCGAGGGAGCACCATGGCGAAAACGAGAACAAGAACAGCCTGCCTGCCCGAAGGGTACCGTTGCGCCGGGGCGACCCGGCCGCGGCCGGGGACCATCCTCTATTATCTGGGACTGGGGTCGAATCTCGGAGAGCGCTTGTGCCATATCGAGGCGGCGATCGCCTTCCTGCAGGGCTGCGGCCGGGTATTGAAGCGCTCGTCGGTCTACGAGACGACGCCCGTGGGCATGCCGGGCGCCGGGCTGTTCCTGAACATGGTCCTGACGCTGGAATCACAACTGGCGCCGCTGGAACTGCTGGCGAGATGCCGGGAGCACGAGGCGGCTCAGGGACGAGACCTGAATGACTCCCATTATAAGGACCGCCCGATCGACATCGACATCCTGCTGGCCGGCGACCTGGCACTGGCGACGCCGGAACTGACCGTGCCCCACCCGCGCATGTGCGAGCGCGGCTTCGTGCTGGTGCCGCTGTTCGAGATCGCCCCCAAGCTGGTCCACCCCATTGAAAAGGTCACGGTGGCCCGCCTCATTTCCCGGCTGGCGGGCGGGGGGACGATCACGCGCCTGGGCTAGGTTCTCTGCCGGCGCCCTTATTTGCCGCGGGTGATGTAGAGGTAGCGCTTCACCTTGTTGGTCGGCGTTTTCTCGAAGGGCTCGGGGTGCTCCATGATGCGGCTGATCTGCGAGAAGGCGGGGAGCTGCAGGTTGATGCGCTGGCGCGCCTGCTCCAGAATTTCCTCGGTCAGCTTGCGCGCCTCGGCGTCGTTGAGCTTGTTGCGCTCGAACTCGCGGTCCAGGACGTCGTAGTCCAGGTAGGCCTTGGCCTGCAGCAGGTGACCGCTCTCGAAGACCACCACCTCCTGGAAATAGGGCTCCTGCAGAATCTTCTGCTCGATGGCCTCGGGGTAGATGTTCTCGCCCGAGGGGCCGATGATGACGTTCTTGCTGCGGCCCTTGATGAACAGGTAGCCTTCGCCGTCGAAGTAGCCCAGGTCGCCCGTCTTCAGCCAGCCGCCGGGCATAAACACCTCGGCGCTGGCGTCGGGGTTCTTGTAATAGCCCGACATGACGATCGGGCCGCGCACGACGATCTCGCCGATGCCGCTGGCGGTGTCGGGCTCGTGGATCTTCATCTCGATGCCGGGAATGGGCTTGCCGCAGGAGCCGACCTTGACCTGGCCGAAGGGGTTGATGGTCATGATCGGGGCGGTCTCGGTCATGCCGTAGCCGGTGGAGTAGCTGATGCCGGCGTCGCGCAGGAAGACCTCCACGTCCTCGTTCAGCGAGGCGCCGCCGAACATGAAGAAGCGCAGCTTGTTGCCGAACGACTTGACCAGCTTGCGGCCGGCCACCTGGTGCAGCTTGCGGCGGAAGAAGGCCAGCGGGTACAGCTTGTTGATGACCATCTTGCCCTGGATCTGCGGCAGGATCTTCTTGCGGAAGATCTTGTCGATGACCAGGGGCACGGTGAGCACCGCGGTCGGCTTGACCGACTCCATGGCCGCCAGGAGCTTCTGCGGCGTGGGCAGGCCGCGCATGTAATAGACGCTGGCTCCGATGGCGATGGGGCAGAGCATGCCGCCGGTGGCCTCGAAGGTGTGGGCCAGCGGCAGGATGGAAAGGAAGCGGTCGTCGGAGTTGATGGGGAAGCGCTCGATGCCGTTGACCACGTCGAAAGTGATGTTCCTGTGGCTGAGCATGACCCCCTTGGAGTGGCCGGTGGTGCCCGAGGTGTAGATGATCACCGCCAGGTCGTCCGGCTCGACTTCGGGGAAGCGCAGCTGGGTGTCGCCGTCGGCGGCGCTCCGCTGCCGGCCGCGCTTGAACAGGGCCAGCGTCTTTTCGATCAGCCCCGGGCGATGCTTCTGCCGGTCCTCGTAGGTGAAGTCCTCCAGGTCGCAGACGAACTTCAGCGTTTCGTCGTCCAGCCCCTCAAGCTTCGGACGCTGCTTGGGCTCGATGTAGATGCCCTGGGCCTCGGAATTGCGCAGGATATGGCGGGTGTCGGTCTCGGGAAAGCCTGTCAGGATGGGAACGGCCACGGCGCCCATGGAGGTGACGGCCAGGTAGGCGATCACCCAGTTGGGGCAGTTCTCGCCCATGATGGCCACGCGATCGCCCTTGCGGATGCCGCGCGCGGCCAGCGCGCCGGCGGCCTCCTGGATCTGCTGCTTGAGCTGCAGGTAAACGATGGGCTGCTCGCCGACGAAGGCGATCGACGGCAGGCTGCCGAATTTTTCGAAAGTCCTCTCCAAAAGGCACTTGACGGTCAGTTTTTCCAGTTCTACGATCATGGGGGCTCCTTAGACTGACAAATAGTAAGGAATGGGGAAAAGAATGTCAAATTAGGACGAGGTTCGATGTGCGAAGCTGCGCTTGGCGTCCCCTTGGAGGATTCAAAGTTGAAGGAAAAAGGCAAAAGGGAAGAGAAGGCAATGGGCTCATGGAAGGGAGCTGGAAGCCCGGAAGCGGAAAGGGCATCTGCTTTCTGAAGGCAAGAAAGTGGAGAAAGTTGTTTTGCCCCATAAGTAAGGGCATAATGGTTTTAGATAATCCATATTTTGCGCGGCCCGGACATGAAGGCTTCAGGCCGCAGCAGGAGGGAGGAATGAACAATCGTTTCTGGATCATCTTCGTCATCGCCGGTGCCATCCTGCTCCCCATTGTCTGGGGACAGGCACAGCCGTTGCAGCAGGAGACGCAGCTGACGGTTCCTAGCATCAACCAGGTGAATCGCGATGTCATTGAGTTGCGCCGGGAGGTCACCCGCTTGAAAGCCGAAGTCGAACGGATGGCCCGTCACTTTCAGGTCGGCGATTCCCATGTGCGGATCGAAGCGCAGGACATCCATTTGTCAGGCCGGATCCATCTGGGCAAGGGGAGCAGCGGCGTGAGCGTTTATAGCACGACGACTTTCCATCGCCCGGTGCACTTCAACGATAAAATTCACGGGCTTTACCATGCGGAGGACAAGTAAGACGGATCGCAGCGCTTGCTTTGCCGGCGGTGATGATGTATAAGTTTTCCCACGGCGAGGAGCGCTTTGCCGGCAATCCTGCACAGGCGAATACAGGTTCGCCCGCCCGAGCCGAAAAAGGAGGAATCGTGAAACTGCGCCTATTCGCCCTTATTTTGGTCGCCATCCTCGTGTTGTTCGCTCCTGCCTGCGGCAAGAAAGAGGCCGCTCCGGATGCGGCCGCAGCCGCCCAGCCTGCCGCGCCCGCTGTTCCGGCCGCCTCGGGTGATGTGGCCGAGAACCTGGGGCAGAAGATTGGCTCGTCCTACGTTGAAACCCTTAAGCAGGTCGTCGCCATGCTCAACGACAAGCCGCCGGCGGCCGACGCCAAGGCCATGCTCGGCGACATGAAGAACTGGACCATCGAGCTGATGGTCAACCTGGGCCGGGAGCGCGAGGCGCTGAGCGTTGCCGACCGCGCCAAAGCCGACACGGTCTTGAGCAGCCGCATTGCCGCGGTCCCTGCCGATCTTTTCAAGGAATACCAGGCCGGGCAGATGCACTACAAGGACGACCGCGAACTGTTCCAGCTGATCGCCGACTTCAACATCATCACCCAGTACGCCAATTTCGAGCTGCTGAAGAAGCAATTGCCCGAGGAAGCCAAGAGGCTGGGGATTCAATAACTCGGCGGAGGGCGTTAGGCGCAGGGCGTTGGGTGTAAGGCAAGAAAAAGGCAAAAGGCAAAAGTAAAAAGGCAAAAGTGAAGAAGAGGGAGACATACGACTCTGAAGGCCCTCACCGATAAAACGCACGGTAATTGCGAAAATAAATCTATTTCGCGTTTCTGCGATTTTCCTTGAATAGGGCTATGCCCTAAGCAGATCGTCTCTTTTTTCTTCCCTTACGCCTTCCGCCCTACGCCCTGCGCCGAGTCCTGCTCGCGATGCCCCGTCTTTCAGCCAATGACTCCCATCATGAAGACCATCACGAACAGGGCCACGGTCTCCAGCAGTCCCAGCACCATGATGTAGTTGCCGAATCCCTTGCCGGTCTCGGCCAGCGCGTCGGCGGCGCAGGCGCCCGCCCGGCCCTGCAGCCAGGCCGAGAAGCCGATGGCGATGCCGCCGCCCACGCCCACGCCCAGGAGCAGCCCCGGGTCGATCGTAGCCGCCGCGGTCTTCAGGGTGTTCATCAGGATGAAGCCGTAGATGGTCTGGGTGAGCGGCGCGCCCACGAAGGCCACCAGCATGAATGGGGCCGGCTTGTTCTGGGCGAAGCATTTTTTCCAGGCCCCGATCGCGGCCATGCCTGCGGCCCCGGCCCCGAGGGCCGAGCCGATGGCGGCGAAGGCCAGCGCTGCACCGATCCCGATCAGGTTGATGTTCATGTTTTTACTCCTTGAAAGGTTTGTATGGCCTGCCCGTCCACTCCATGCCCAGGTGGCCGGAAAACTCCAGCATGTTCAGGCGCACGCCGTGGACCACGACGGACAGGGCGCCCATGGCCAGGTTCAGGGAATGCCCCAGCAGCAGCACCAGCGAGGCCAGGATGATGCCGAGCACGCCGTGGGCCATGCCGGCGGCCATGCTGTTGAAGCTCTTGGCGATCTCGACGGTGGCCAGGCCGACGGCGAAGAGGCGGATGTAGGAAATAATGTCCGAGAAAGCGCTGATGCCGCTCAGGAAGGTGGTCAGCAGGTTGGACACGCCCATTACGATGCCGTGGAAAAAGCGGCCTTCCTGGCGCGAGAACACGATGATCATGGCCAGCCCGGCGCCGATCAGCCAGGCGGCGAAGGCCGGCAGCGGAAAGCGCTCGCTGCTCAGGACCAGGCCGAGCACGAGGTAATACAGGCCGAGCACCAGCGCCAGCCAGCCCAGCTGTGCCAGCGAGCGGATGAAGGGCTTCTGCCGGGCCTGGCGGATGAAATTCCAGATGTGGGCGATGGCGATGTGGATGGTGCCGGTGATGAAGCAGATGATCTTGATGGTCTCGCTGCTGCGGGGATTGAAGCTGGAGATGGCCGGGATGGTCATCCAGGAGAGCCAGGGCAGCGAGGCCAGGGTCCTGGACCCGAACCAGGTCCCGGTCAGCGCTCCCCAGAGCACGGTGCCCAGGCCGAGCAGCAGCATCAGCAGCAGGGCATTGGGCAGCTCGCGGCCCCGGCGCCGCGTGCGAATGATGAAGAAGAGGGTCGCGGACAGCAGCACCAGGCCGTAGCCGGCGTCGCCGATGATCACGGCGAAAAAGAACGCGAAGAACATCAGGAAGAAAAAGCTGATGTCGATCTCCCGGTAGCCGGGGACCGTGCCCAGCAGTTGGAATACCGGGCGGATGATGTCGATCCAGCGCCGGTTGCGCACGATGGTCGGTACGTCGTCTTCCGCGGCCGGCTCCTGGAGCAGCAGCGCCCAGCGATTGTCGCGGCAAAATTGCCTGAGGTCCTGGACCCGGTCTTCCGGCAGGAAGCCGGCCAGGTAGCACAGGTCGGCGCTATGGCCCATGGCGGCCGCCGCTTCGGCCAGTTCAACCTCCCGGGCGGCGGCATGGGCGGCACGCTCCAGTTCGCCGGCCATGGCGCCGAGCCTGTCCAGTTCCAGGCGCAGCCGCTGCTGCTCGGAGCGGTTCTGCGAGCGCAGATCCTCGATCTCGTTCACGTTGTGCCGGGGCGGGTGCAGGGGCTTGAATTCATGATCCAGCACCGTGCCCGTTTTCACGACCAGGGCCACCCAGAGCAGCGTTTTGCCGCGGCGGACGACAAAGGGGTTATGCTCCGGAGGGATGAGCTTCAGCTGTCGGGGCGGCACCTCGAAGAACCTGACCTCATAACCGCCGTCGCGGATGGAGCGCAGCTCGGAGACGGATATCCCCTGCCACTCGGCGAGCCGTGCCGCTTCCTTTTCGATGTTTGCCCGCTCTTCGTCGAGCCCGCGCAGGGACTCGCGCGCTTCCAGTATGGAACGGGCGGCGTCAATGACTGCGTCCAGATGAGTTTCCGGCGCCGGGACGCCGACGGCCGCCTCGGCGCGCGCGGATGCCGGAAAGAGCGAGGCCAGGGCTTTTTCGAGGAGTTCCTTTTTTTCGCGCCATTCCTGGGCCGGCGCCACCTGGGCGGGCACGGCGCTCAGGTGCAGTACCCCCAGCCGGCGCAGCCGGTTGAGCGCCTCCTGCTTCTCCTGTTGCCGGGCGATGACCGTGGCCTTCTTCATGGCGACGATCATGACGCTTCCTCCCGGCGCAGCAGGTTTCTCTTGGCCGTCTTGCCCGTGACCACCGCGGCGGTCTGCTGGTCGCCGATGAATATATTGATGCGGCGGATGGTTTCGCTGGCCTCGGGGATCTTGACCTTTTCGAAAAGGTTCACGCGCTGGCTGGTCACGCGCAATTCCGCTGCCAGCAGCTCCACCTGCTTGCGCAGCAGGCCGATCTCGACATCGAGCCGGGCGAGGGCGGCGAACAGGGCGAGGGCGTCGTCGACCCAGGGCGGGGTGGCGAACAGGTCATGGCCCGTCGCGGCGAAGTCCATGGACTTGAAGACCGGGATCTCCACGCCGGCGATGTTGGCGGCCTCGGTCCGCACGTTGCGCACCCGCAGCCAGTCCTGGAAGGGGAACGGCTCGGCGAAGAGCTCCAGCCATGGAGCCGCGCCGTCGGTCAGCTCCCGCCGTTTTCGGGTTTCCTCGGCCGCCCGCGCCTCCAGCTGGCGGATGACCATCTGCAGCTGCTGCTTCTTGAGGACCAGGGTCGGCAAATAGCGGCGAAAGCGCTTCAGGGCGTCTTTCTGCCGCTTCAGCTCGTTCTTGGTCAGCTTTACCGCGGGCATGCTCAGTCGTTGCCGCCCAAGGGCTGCGCCGGACGCGCGGGCCAGAATTTCCTGATCAGTTCGCTGCGCAGCCGCGTCTCTTCAGGGGAGAAGCAGGAGGCCAGGATCTGCCAGCCGTTGTCCAGGGCATCCTCCAGGGGGATGTTCACCGAAAGGTCCATCATGCGCTGCTCGAAGATCGCGCCATATTTCAGCAGCTTCTGGTCCCAGTCGGTCATGCGGAAGCCCATGGATTTCTTTTCCAGCGACTCCTTGTAGGCGGCGTACAGGGTGATCATGCTGTCC
>JALOLA010000117.1 GCA_025456205.1 Acidobacteriota bacterium
GCATGTGGCTCGAGATCTACGCCAACGCCCGCTCGGTGCTGGAAAGGGACTCGGCCTTCAACCACCTCTACCAGATCAAGGCCGAGAGCGACCTGCCGCGGCTGCAGGAGAGGATCGCCGAATTCCGCCGGCTGTACCGGCGCCTGCCCGTGGAGCTGGCGGAGCTGGCGCGCGCCGGCCTGGTCCGGGAAGTGCCCCGGGACTTCGCCGGCAAGGATTACATCTACGACCCGCAGCAGGGCACGGTGACCGCCCAGCGCATATTCCGATGGAAGAAGCGCTGACCGTCGTCTTCGGCCTCATCGTCGGCAGCTTCCTCAACGTGGTCATCCACCGCCTGCCGCTGGACGAGAGCATCGTCTTCCCGCCCTCGCACTGCCCGGCCTGCCGCGCCGCCATTCCGCCCCATGACAATATCCCGCTGCTGAGCTACGTCATGCTCCGCGGCCGCTGCCGCGCCTGCCGCGCCGCCATCTCGCCGCGCTACCCCCTGGTCGAGGGCTTCACCGCCTTCAGCTTCTGGCTGTGTTACGACGCCTACGGCCTCAGCCCGCACGCTTTGGCCGCCGCCGTGTTCATCAGCCTGCTGATCGCCCTGGCGGCCATCGACCTCAAGCACATGATCCTTCCCGACGAGCTGACCCTGGGCGGCGCCGCCGTGTTCTTCGCCTATTCGTTCTTCAACCCCGAGGTCGCCCAGCTCGACGCCGTGCTCAGCGGCCTGGGCGCGGCGCTGTTCTTCACCGCCCTGTTCTATTTCTACCTGAAAGTGCGCAAGCTCGAGGGGCTGGGCTTCGGGGACGTCAAGATGGCGCTGCTGATGGGGCTGTTCCTCGGCCTGAGCCGGCTGGCCATCGCCATTTTCCTGGCCTCCTTCTCCGGGCTGCTCGTGGGCCTGTTCTTCATCGTCTTCCGCAGGAAAAACCTCAAGCTCGCACTGCCCTTCGGGCCCTTCCTGGCCCTGGGCAGCTACCTGTCGCTGTTCTGGGGCGAGGCCATCCTGCTCTGGATCAGCTCGCTGTGGGTCCGGCCGTGAGGAAGTCGTCGCTGCTGCTGCTGATCGTCGTCGAGGTCCTGGCCCTGTTCGTCTTCGCGAACATGCGCTCCCTGTTCACCACCCTGGAAAAGAACGAGCGCCAGGCCATCGTCGCCTTCAGCGACCTGCAGGCCGAGATGCATGTCCTGCGCACGCTGCGCGGCGAGTCGCGCCCGGGACGGGCCGGGTATTTCGACCGCGTCCTGCCGCTGGCGCGCCCCGAGAAGGGGCTGCGGTTGATCGCCGACGGCAAGGAACAGCGGCTGGAGATCCGCAAGCCCCTCGGCGACGGCGGGCTCCTTTTCCAGAAAACCGTCCGCTCCGGCCAGCTCGACTCGTTCCTGGGGCTGAAGAAGGTCCTCTCGCTGCTGGTCCTGCTGCTGGGCTTGGCCATCGCCGCTTCCGGCATCTACTTCATGGTGCTGCTGCGCAGGAAAACGCCCGAGCCCGCCCTGGGCGCCGGCTCCCCCTTCCAGGACTACCTGGTGGAGATGAAGAGCTCGCAGCAGCAGCTGCAGGACCTGGTCGCCACCCAGCGCCGGTCGTCCAGCGAAAAAGAGGAACTGAACAAAAGCATCATCAACACCGTCCACCTGGGGGTGTTCTACCTGTCGGCCGGAGGCAAGATCGAGATATTCAACCCCGCCGCCCAGGAGCTGTTCCAGCGCAGCTTCGTCGCCGCCAAAAACCACCTGCTGGCCGACGTACTTCCCGGCTATCCCGAGCTGGCAAGCTTCATCTTCGAGGGCGACGGCAAGCGTTCCGCCGAGATCGAGAGCGGCTCCCGCATCTTCTATGTCGACGTCGTTCCCGTCGGGGCGGGACGTGACGGCAGCCAGGGGCGCCTGGTCCTGGTGCGCGACGTAAGCGACGAGCGCAAGAAGGAGCGCATCCGCCGCCATCAGGACAACCTGATGATGCTCGGCGAGATGGCCGCCTCCCTGGCCCACGAGGTGCGCAACTCGCTGGGGGTCATCCTCGGCTACAGCAAGGCCATGAGCGGTGAGCCGGAAAAGTCGGCCAAGATCGTCCGCGAGGTCCAGTTCATGAGCGAGATGATGGAGAGCTTCCTGCGCTTCGCCAAACCCGTGGCCAGGATCGGCCGCAAGCCCACCGCCCTGGGGCCGCTGATCGCCGCCGCCGCCGCCGCCCAGGAGATGCCGGTCGACCTGCCCGCCGCCACCCTGGAGCTGAAGAGCGACCCGCTGCTGCTCAACGTCATCTTCGCCAACCTGGCGCTCAATGCCAAACAGGCCGGGGCCAGCCGCCTGGGCGTGGAATTCAGCGCCGGGACGGCTCCATCGGTCACCATCAGCGACGACGGGCCGGGCATCGCCGCGGCCGGCGCCGAAAAGATCTGGCTGCCCTTCTTCAGCACCCGGGACAAGGGCACCGGCATGGGGCTGGCCACGGTCAAGAAGCTGGTCAGCACCCTGAACGGCGACATCCAATTGCTTAATCCAGGAGAACCGGGAGCAAGGTTCAGGATCATATTCTATAGTTAAGAACTCGGCGCAAGGTGTAAGGCGTAAGGTTCAAGGTGAAGAATAAAAAGTAATCGACATGTAACTCTCGTACCATATCGTGTCAGTTTTTTTCTCTATAGACTCATTCGATACAGATCCTGTCCATTCTTT
>JALOLA010000118.1 GCA_025456205.1 Acidobacteriota bacterium
CTCCTGCTCAAGGACGATCTTGACCGGCCCGGGAGCGGCCCTGCGCTCACCGAAGCGGCCCAGCTTGGCCAGTAAGACACCGTTGCGCAGCAGCTCGACATCGACCGGCAGCTGGCCCTCGCCATCGAACTTGATCTGGCCCAGGTCAAACTTGAAGCACATGGGACAATCGGGGATCTTGTCCAACAATAGCTTTTTCGCGTACAAGCGGAACGGCGGCCGGATCAGGCCGATCAGCCTGATGTTCACGTCGTTGCATTGCCAATATTCGTTCTGCTCCCCGGTGAGCCGAAAGTTGCCGGCCGGGGCGACGCTGCCATTTTTCGCTTTCCCGACCTGCCAGACGAATTGATCGTTGACCACCGGAACGCTGGCGATGTACTCGCAAAAAGTGAAAACATCATAGTAGGTGCTGTGCGACCAGCGGATGGTGGTAGTGGCGCCGATCAGGAGGCTCGCGTTGTTGGCCGGAGCGTTGATCGTGAATTTGGGCTGCTCATCGACAAGGGCGATATCCGGACCGCTCAGGGCGTCAAAATCATTGTTCTCGATGGTGATGCGGTAGGGTTTACCCTGGGGGATATAGGTGCCATCGAATTTCCTTCCCCCGGTCCAGGTGAAGTCCTTGCTGATCACAGGGAGCGGGGGGGAGATAACGTGGCCGGCGCAGAAGATGCGGCAGGTCTGGGAGGGGCTCGTGTAGAAGGCGCTATGCGTCCAGCGGATATGCACGGTCTCGTTCTTGAACACCGTGCCGTCATCCCAAGAAGCGTCGACGGTGATCCCGGAAATCTGCGGAGCGACGTCCGCCGTGGCCAGGGCCGCCCCTAAAAACAGCAAAAGCGATAAAACGATCTTGCCTTTCATGCTCCCTCCTTTTCTCATGCACCCAGCATCATGAGTTTCACTTGAGAATACGACATATTGAGAAAAATCTCATTGCAGCGCTGAACTTCTTTCTGACACTGCCACTGTCACTGGCACTCCTGGTCAATGGGTTTCTTGCTGACACTGGCACTATTTTTAAAAAAATATGTTGACATACTGTGCGTCACACATTATAATTATGTCATGATACTTAATAACATCAAACAGTATGGTCGCTTCACCCACAGGAGGCCCGGCCATGGACAATGAGCTCGGCAGCATCGAAACGGAGATGAAGCGGGGCTTTCTGCAGCTCCTGGTGCTGGTGCTGCTGGAAAAGGAGGCCTACGGGTATGCCATGGTGCGGGCGTTCCGCGACCTGGGCTACGAAGTGGAGGAGAACACCCTTTATCCCCTGTTGCGCCGCCTGGAGAAGCGCGGCCTGGTCCAGGGCCGGTGGCAGCTCGGCGAGGAGCGGCCACGCAAGGTCTATGCCGTCACTGCCGCCGGCCGCGAAATGCGAGCCGGGCTGCTGGATATCTGGCAGAAGCAGATTGAAATCATCAAGCACATCATCAAGGAGAATGTACATGCATAAGAACCTGGAAGCGTATCTCGACGAGATCGGCCATTTTCTCTCAGGCTCCGTGGAGCGGGAGGAGATCCTGGCCGAGATCCGTTGCCATATTATGGAGACAGCCGAGCAGGAAATCTGCCCGGTCAACGAAGCCGCGCTCGAGAAGGTCATCGCCGCCTATGGCGCACCGCGCCACGTCGCCGAAAAGTACCTGGACGGCCGGCCGGTCATCGCCCCGGTTTTCCAGCGCCACCTCTTTCGCTACACGACGCTCCTCTTCGCCATCCATGTGGTGTTCATCATCTTCGCCGTGGCCTTCCGCAAAAGCTTCATGGTCTTTCCCTTCCTCTTCGTTCCCCGCCTGGGCGTCATCGAAGCCGTCATGTATCTGCCTCCTCTACTTCATTACACGCAGCGGCAAGGAAGTGAAGCTGCCCTGGCCCAAGTTCGCCCTGGACCTCGACGAAGTAAAGCCGCCCGACGCCAAGACGGCGGCCGCTACAATCGCCACCATGGTCGGCGCCGGCATCATGCTGGCCCTGACCGGCCTAGCGGTCCATCTCTACACAAAATTCAGCACCATCTTCTTCGTCAGCTTCAACTTCGAGAAATTCCGGCCCTTGTTCATGCCGGCACCCGGCCGCTATATTTCGCTGGCTGTCCTGGCCATGCTGGCGGCCGGGACCATCGGCTTGTTCATCAAGCTCTTCTCCGGCTCCCGCCGGCTGGCCTGCTGGGTCGACGCCGTCACGGATGTCTTCGCGCTGGCCATGATCGGCGTGGCGCTGCGCCAGCAGCATGGCAGCATCTTCGCTGTTACTGTCCCAGCCAAACTCGGGGCCTGGATCCATGTTTCGCTGACCGTCACCCTGCTCGTCGTAGCATTGTTCATAGCCATCGACCTGGTGGCCAACGTGGTGCGCCTGGGGCGCAAGCGCCGGGCCGGGTGAAGTGAAATAAATGAAAACCAGCCTGCAGCGCAACAACCTGGATCGCTCTGATTCGCCCTACCTGCGGCAGCATCAGGACAACCCGGTGTGGTGGCAGGAGTGGAGTGCCGACATCGTGGCGGCCGCCGCGGCGCAGGCCCGGCCGCTGTTCGTCTCCGTGGGCTATTCGACGTGCCACTGGTGCCACGTCATGGCTGCGGAAGCGTTCTCCGACCCGGACACCGCGGACTTCCTCAACCGCCATTTCATCTGCGTCAAGGTGGACCGCGAGACGCGGCCCGACATCGACCAGCAGCTGATGCGCTTCATGCAGGACCAGAGCGGCAGCGGCGGCTGGCCGCTCAATGTCTTTCTCGCCCCCGATCTCAGGCCCATCTTCGCCCTGACCTACGCCCCCGCCGTCCCAGGCCGCGGCATGCTGCCGCTGCGCGTCATCGCCGCCAGGGTCCTGGAGTATTTCAGCTCCCATGCCGGCGAGCTTCAGCCATTTTCTCCGGCGGAGGAAAAGCCGCGCCCGGCCCCGGAAGACCGCCTGGCCGCCGGGCTTCTCGCCGCCCTGGACCCGCTGCACGGCGGCTTCGGCCAGGGGCAGAAGTTCCCGCCGCATTCCACCCTGCTATACATGCTCTACCGCATCAGCGCCGGGAGCCACCCGGAGCTCGAAAAGGCCTGCCGCTTCACCCTCGACGCCATGCGCCGCGGCGGCCTGCACGACCACCTGCAGGGCGGCATCTTCCGTTACTGCGTCGACCGCGAGTGGGCGATCCCCCATTTCGAAAAGATGCTCTATGACCAGGCCATGGCCCTGTGGTGCTATGCGCTGGCGTACCGGGTGCTTGCCGACGAAGCCTGCAAAACCATGGCCATGGGCATCCTGCGCTGCCTGGAGGAGACCTTCGCCTTGGGCGGTTTGTTCGCCACCGCCTGGGACGCCGACACCGGCCACCGGGAGGGCGCGACCTATGTCTGGCGCTACGATGAGATCAAGGCCGCCCTGGGCGACCTGGAATTCGCGCGCTTCTCCGCGTCGTACCGCCTGCCGGAGAAGGGGAATTTTTCCGGTTTCATCCACCTGGCGCGCCGCGACGACCTGCCGCTCCGCGACTGCGAGGAGAAGCTGCTGGCGCTGCGCCGGAACAGGCCGCAGCCTTTCCGCGACGAAAAGGCCCTGTGCGCCATCAATGCCCTGGTGGCCTGCGCCTATGTGCAGGCGGCACGCTTCCTCGACCGGCCCGAGCTGGAAGCAAGAGCGGCGCGGATCACGCGCGAGCTTCTGGCCGTGTTCTGGGACGGCGTTGGGCTCGGGCACTCCCTGGCCGGCGGCGCGGTGCAGCGCCAGGGCTTCCTGGGCGACGCCGGGGCCCTGCTGCTGGCCCTGACCCTGCTCCGCGAAAGCGATGCCGGCTGGAACGGCAGCATGAACGCCCTGGCGGCGTACACCGCCTCCTTCCGGCGCGAAGGCCGCTGGATCGAATCCAGCCTGGAGGATTTCCACGCCGTTCCCGCCTCCTGGTTCGACCATCCTGTTCCTTCCTCCGTCTCGCTGGCGACGCTGGGCCTGGCGCGGGCGGCGGCGCTGAACGGATCCCGAGCGGAGCCACTGGATTACCTGCAGCCGCACCAGTCCGACTTTTTCAATGTGGCCGCCATGTTCAGCCGGGGCCTCTTCCACCAGTTCCACTCCAGGAAAGCGCTGTCATGGGACCGCCTGCCGGCCAACTCCATCCAGCTGCGCGGCGAGCCGGAAGCCGACTGCTTCGGGGGCGAGTGCCGGCCGCTGAGGCTGACAGAAGCCAGGCCATAGACATTAGACGTTAGATGTTAGACGTTAGATGTTAGATGTTAGATGTTAGACGTTAGATGTTAGACGTTAGACGTTAGATGTTAGATGTTAGAAGTTAGACGTCAGATGGCAGCAAAGCAAAGAGAGAACGGGCCTTC
>JALOLA010000079.1 GCA_025456205.1 Acidobacteriota bacterium
GCGAAGCGACGATGCCGCCGCGCTGGGCCAGGCCGTGGGTGTCCACGCCTTTGACCGGCATGCCGGCATGGTCGGCCGCCCGGACCAGCGTTTCGCTCAGCAGCCCGATACCCTGCCCGCCGACCCCGATCACGAAGATGTCGAACCTCTCCGGCTTCACTTTTCACCTCCCGGGGCCGCGGGGGCGATGGCCGCCGCCGGGCAGGTCTGCAGGCAAGAGCCGTCGCCGATGCAGAGGTCTTCCTGGACATGCACCTGTCCCTGCCCGTCGACCTGGTAGGAGGGGCAGGCGAAGACACTGACGCACTCATGGATACGCCGGCACTTATCCTGGTCCACCCGGACCGGAACCCCTTTCCATGCCCCCCGGCGCTTCTGCTCACGGACGTGCTTGAGCATGCAGGGATGCCTGGCGATGATGACCTTGAGCCCATCCTCGGCCAGCGCCTCCTTTACCATGGCGGAGAGTTTTTTCTGGCTGTAGGCGTCCACCTCGCGGATGCTGGCTACGCCCAGGCTCTCGAGCACGCGGCGCAGGGGAATGGCCGTGGTCGGTCCGTTGAAGTTCCTGCCGGTGGCCGGATGCTCCTGATGCCCGGTCATGGCCGTGGTGCCGTTCTCCATGATGACCAGCGTCAGGTCATGGCGGTTGAAAACGGCATTGATGATGCCTGGGATGCCGGCATGAAAGAAGGTCGAATCGCCGAGAAACGCCAGGACCTTGCGCCCGGTGTTGAACAGGGCCAGCCCGGAGGCGGCGGCCGTGGAGGCGCCCATGCAGAGCAGTACCTGTCCCATCTGGTAGGGAGGCAGGAAGCCGAGCGAGTGGCAGCCGATATCGGCCACGGTGATGTCGGCGGCGGCCAGGGCTTTTTTCACGGCGTAAAAAGCCGAGCGGTGGCCGCAGCCCGGGCAGAGTTGCGGCGGCCGCGGCGGCACGGGCGGACGGGCACGGGGCGGTTCCGGCCGCGGCGCCAGCAGTTCCGGCCAGACCTTGTCCAGCTTGGCGGCCACCCGCTCCGGCGTATACTCGCCGATCCAGTCCTCGACATCCTGCTTGCCGACGATCGCGGTGCCGAGGCCCTGCGCCTGGGCCAGGGCGCGGATCTCGTTCTCCAGGATATCGTCCAGCTCCTCCAGGACCAGCACCTCCTGGTGGCCCCGTAAAAAATCGCCCAGCAGCCGTTTGGGCAGGGGATACGTGATGCCGAGTTTCAGAATGTCCGGGCCAGCTCCGGCGAAGGCCAGGGCGTCAGCCAGGGACAAGAAGGACGTGCCGCAGGTGACCACGCCGCGCTTCCCGTCCTGCCCGCTGAAGACCGGGTTGAACGGCGACGTCTCGGCATATTCCCTGAATTTTTCCAGTTTCTGCAACGCCTTGCGCTTCATGGGAAAGACCGCGGCCGCGATCGGCACATACGGGCCGTTGGCAACGGTGAAAGCGGGCGGGCCGCCCGCCTGCGCCCCGGCATAGGCGGGGAAAGCGACTTTTTCCTTGGCGTGGCAGACATGGGTGGTCAGGCGCAGGATGACCGCCATCTTCCTGGCGCGCGCCAGCGCGGCGGCTTCCTTGAACATGGCATGGGTCTCCGCCGCGGTGGCCGGCTCGAAGAGCGGCAGGTAGGCCAGCCTGGCGAAATGGCGGTTGTCCTGCTCGTTCTGCGAGGAGTGGGCGCCGGGGTCGTCGCCAAGCACCACCACCATGCCGCCCGTGATCTCCATCAGCGCCAGCTGGACAAACGTGTCGGCGGCGACGTTCAAGCCCACGCTCTTGAAGAAAACGACCGACAAATTGCCGTTGAGCGCCGCCCCGAACGCCACCTCGACGGCCACTTTTTCGTTCACCGAGAATTCGAAATAAAAAGGCCGCCGTTCCGCCGGCATGCTGGCGATGGCCGCGGCGACCTCCGGCGTGGGCGACCCGGGATAGGAGGTGACCACCCTGACCCCGCTCTCGACCATGGCCCGCACCAGCGCCGTGTTGCCGATGACGATCTCGGAAAAACCCTCCCGGCGCAGCAGCATCTCGCCCATATCCTTCATCGCTCACCTCCGCAGCGGCCCACGTCATGGCCATTATAACAAAGCCGGCGGCCGTTGACACGGCCCGGCGGGCCGATCTGCCATTTTAGATCGATTCGATTTTTATGGCGGATCTCCGGGGATCCCGCTATCCCGGGAGGATGCCTATGCGCCGTGCGGAATCACAGCCGCCGCGCCGCCATTGACAAGCGAATAAATAAGAGTACCATCCGCAGTAGAACGAACGGGGATGCGAATGATCAGGAAAGCGGTCTTTACGCTCTGCCTCCTGGGGCTCGGCGCTGCCGCCGTACTCTGGCTACGGCCGCGCCCGCAGCCGCCCTGCGTCATCCTGATGTCGATCGACACCCTGCGCGCCGACCATCTCGGCTGCTACGGCTACGCTCGCGCCACCTCGCCGCACATCGACGCCTTCGCCGGGGAGGCGGTACAGTTCATGCAGGCCTGCAGCCAGGCGCCGAGCACGGCCGCGTCGCATATGTCGCTATTCACCGGCCTGCTGCCGCCGGTGCACCGCGTGACCAACACCCATGCCCGCGACCACACGACGGACCTGCGGCCGCTGAGCCCGTCCATTCCGACCCTCGCCGAAACGCTCAAGGCCCGGGGCTTCCTGACCGCGGGTTTCCATGGCGGCGGCTACGTTTCCCCGGAATTCGGCTTCGGCCGCGGCTTCGACCTGTTCGATCACCGGCAGGTGCGCTGGGACCGCCTGTGGCATGACCACCGGCAACTGGAACCCATCCGCGCCTGGCTGGCCCGCAGCCGCCGCGAAAAGAAGCCTCTGTTCCTCTTCCTGCACCATTATCTCTGCCATGACCCCTACGTGAAAGCACCGCGGCCCCTGGTCGAGCGCTTCCTGCCGGGACCGTCGCCGCTGCCCCGCTGGCGCCGGGACCTGCCGCCGCGGCTGCGCGTCGACGAAACGACCCACGAACGCTTCTGGCGCAGCTTCGACGGCAACGACGAAAGCCACCGCCGCCACGTCATTTCCCTCTATGATGCCGGCGTCGCGCATGCCGATTTCGTTTTCCAGCGCGTCCGTCTCCTCCTGGAGGAGGAAAAAGCCTACGACCGGGCGCTGGTCATCCTGCTGGCCGACCACGGCGAAGAGTTCTGGGAGCACGGCGACATCCTGCACTGGCGCCTCTTCCGCGAATCGCTGCATGTGCCGCTGCTGGTCAGGTTCCCCGATGCCGCCATGGCCGGAAGGAAGATCGCCGCCCCGGTGCGCATGTTCGACATCATGCCCACGCTGCTCGAGCACCTGGGCGTCCCCCGTCCCGCCGGGCTGCAGGCGGCGTCGCTCATGCCCCTGCTGCGCGGCGACGCCCCGGCGCCGGCGCCCCTGGCCAGCTTCAGCAACGGCTTCGCCTTCGCCCGCATCCTGGACCGCGGCTTCGTTTATTCCAACCAGCCCAGCGGCGGAACGGAAGAATGGCTGTTCGCCGCCGCAGCCGACCCGCTGGAGACGCGCAACCTCGCCGGCTCCGCCCATCCCCAGCTGGGGCGACTGCGCCAGGCCGCCGCCGCGCTGCTGAAGCAGCAGGAAAAGCTGGGCGCCGCCTACCGGGGCGGGAGCGCGGTTGCCGGCATGGACAGGGAGCTACGCCGGCAGCTCGAAGCCCTCGGCTACCTGTAGGGGGACATGCCCCTGCCCGCCCGGAACGGGGGAACATCGGGCCGCCGGGGCCGCGACCGGGCCATGTGAGTATAAATTGCGAATTTGTATTATAATGTCTCTGATCCATGGCCGGGATGATTGATGGGACCGGCAGGGCAGGAGGAATCATGCTCGTATTCGACCGCATGGACGAGAAGATGGTCAAGGCGGCGCTCGAGACCATCCCGGCCGAGATCACCGTCATCGACGCCAACGACGAAGTGGTGGCCTGGAACAAGAACGACCAGCGCCTGTTCCACCGCCCGCAGACCAGCATGGGGCTCAACTTCCGCAAGTGCCACCCTGCCAGCAGCCTGGGCAAGGTGGAGCAGATCGTGTCCGAGATGAAGGCCGGCACGCGCCAGAGCGCCCGCTTCTGGATCCAGGCCAAGGTCAACAACGAGCGGCACCTGGTCGTCATCGAGTTCTTCGCCCTGCGCGGGGAAGGCGGCGAATACCTCGGCTGCATGGAAGTCACCCAGGACATCGAGGAGCTGCGCCACCTCGAGGGCGAGCGGCGCCTGCTCGACTGAGGCACGACCCGGCACGGGAGAGCGCATGAGAACAGCCAAGGCCATCCTGCTGCTGGCCATGTCAACGCTGGCGTTCTCCCAGCCCAAGATACCGGGCCCGGGCCCTGCCGACGCCGGCGCCGTTTCAGCGCCGGCGGGGCTCTGGCAGCGCGCCGTCGCCATCCATCAGCGCAACCGTACCTGGTACCCGGAAAAGATCACCGTTCTCTCCGAGGTGCTGAACCGCCGCGGCGAACCCTCCTCGGTCACGCGGCTGTTCTTCTCCCTGCGCCTGGGCGCCGATGGCCGCCTGAACACCGAGCTGACGCGCGCCCTGAAGAACGGCGAGGACACGACCGCCAGGATGAAGGAGAAGGTGCAGATCCGCGACCCGCGCCAGGGCGAGGACGCGGATGGCCAGGATTACTACTCCGTCTCCATCTCCGACAGCCCCTTCGATCCCGAGCGCCAGGGGGCGGTGAGCTACAGCGCCAGCGGCGAGAGGCACATCCTTTTCGGCCGCCACTGCCAGCGCTACGACTTCACCTACCAGACGGCGATCGTCCGCAGCGGCGAGAAGGAAAAACTGACCTGGAGCGGCATGGCCTGGCTGGAGGAAGGGAGCGGCGTACCCGTCAAACTGGAGTTCTCCCTGGCCCCCCTGCCCCCGCGCATCCGCAGCCTGTGGACCATCTACCATTACGAGAAGGCGCGTCCCGACCGCTGGCTGCTGACCCGGGTGACCATCTCCGGCCACGGCGGCTTCCTGTTCATCAAGAAGCGCTTCCGCACCACCACCTTCCTCAGCAATTACCGGCGTCCGCCGGAGAAGGAGGCAGCGAAGTGAAAGGCATGAACCGGCTGCTGGCATTCGTGCTGTTCGTCACGCCCGGGCTGGCTGGGGCCGATCTGCAGCTCAAGCCGATCCATCCCCAGGAATCCGTGGCCGAGACGCTGAAGCAGCGGTTTTCCCTGGAGAATGCCCTGGCGAATATCGAATCCATCCGGAGCTGGCTCGACAGCTTTCGCCGCCTGACCTTGGCGGCCAAGGGCAAGATCGCCACAGCGGCCTGGAAAGAGATCGGCAACACGGAGTGGGACATCCAAAACCTCGGCTTTGCCAATCTGCCGAGTGCGGTCACGGGCACGATCCGCTACCAGAACTATCTGCTGAAGCAGGCGCTGCACCAGCTGGCCATGGTGGAGGAGCGTGCCGGCCGGGGATCACCGCAGGGGACCGAGCATGCCCGGATGGAATTGGCTCAGGCAGAAAGGGAATTCCAGCAATTCTGGGATTCACTGTCCGTCGCCGATTGAAGCCGGTGAGAAGAGCATGAGCATCGACGCCGGGCAGGGCATCGTTCTGAAGGACAGCGAGATCACGCTGGAGTTCGTGCGCGCCTCCGGCCCCGGCGGCCAGAACGTCAACAAGGTGTCCACGGCGGTCAAGCTGTATTTCGACATCGACCGCTCGCCCTCCCTGCCTCCGGCGGTCAAGCGCCGCCTGCGCGCCCTGGCCGGTCGGCGCGTCAGCCGCGAGGGCATCCTGGCCATCGATGCCCGACGCTTCCGCACCCAGGAAGCCAACCGCCGCGACGCCATGGAGCGGCTGCTCGCCCTGGTCCGCCAGGCGGCCAGCGCTCCCAAGCCCCGCCGCCCCACCCGCCCAGGAGCCGCCGCCAAGGCGCGGCGCCTGGACGCGAAGAAAAAACGCGGCGCCGCCAAGCAGGCCAGGCAAAAAACCTATCCGGGGACGGATTGACGGCCCCGCCCGCCCTCCGCGGCGGCGAAATTGAATTTTCCCGCGATTTTTTATACAATCCATCCATGACCCTTATGAAGTGGAGGTGACCTATGGGATTGAAACAGATATTTCAGGACGGTATGAAGGAAAGAAAGCGCCGAAAAGCGCTGAACAAGGTGAGCGGCGAGTTCAGGGACAAGGAAAAGGCCCATGCCGACCAGCTGGTCGCCCTCGGGCAGAAGGCCTGGGACACCCGGACCGATATTTCCGCCTACGCCGACCTGAAGGCCGCGCTCGGCGACACGCAGAAGGCCCTGGACGACCTGCGCGGCCAGGCCGAGCAGCTGCAGAAGCAGAAGCAGGAGAGCGAAGCGAAAAAGAAGCAGGAGAACGAGCGCCTCAACGCCGCCCAAAAGGACATCGACAGCCAGAAGCGGAAGGAGGACGGCCGGTTGAGCGAGAAGAAGAACGCCCTGCAGGGCGACCAGAAGGAATCGCAGCGCGCGCTCTCCAGGCTGGCGGCCATCGTCAGGGAGAGGTCCCAGCTGCAGAACAAGGGGAGCAACCCGGTGGCGACGGACGCAGAAAAAAAGGAGATCGCCGGCGGACTGGACCTCCTGGCCCGGGAAGAGGAGGAGTTGAAGTCGGCCAACGAGGCGCGGGAAGCGGCCGGCAGGCCCCTGACGGCGGCGATCGCCGCCACGCAGGAGGAATCCGCCCGGCTGCAGAAGCTGATCGACGACCTGCGCCAGGAGCAGAAGAAAGTCAACTCCGAGCTGGACAGGCAGATCGCAGCCCTGGCCGCCGACCTGGCCCGGATCAACGAAAAGACCAGGGAGGCGGATGCCCGGCAGAAGCTCCAGTTCAGGGACCTGGGAGACAGGCTGGCGGCCGCCCAGGGCGTGGCCCCGGACATTGCCAAGGAGATGGCCGCGGTGCTGAACGCCAGGACCGAGATGCAGGGCGTGCAGTCCCTGATCGGGGGACTGGAACGGCAGAAGGACGAAGGGCAGGCCAGCGCCTACAAAAAGATGCGGGCCATCATCATCGCCGCCGTCGTTCTGCTGGCGGCCCTGGCCGTGGCGCTGATCCTCCTGCTCTCGCCGGGGAAAAAGCCGACCCCCCTCGAAGCGCTGCTGGAGAACAGCGGGGAAGCGGCGCAGCAACTGGGCCAGATCGCCAGCCAGCTGGAGAAGAAGATTGGCGATCAGGCCGCCCTGGCAAAGGCCGAAGGCGTCTCCCCGGAGGCCGGCAACGCGATCGTTGACGAGATCCTGGCCGCGTTCGACCAGTGCGTGGCCGAGGCCGCCGCCCTGGCCAGGGACAAGCCCGAGGCCGCGGTGCTGCTGCCGCAGCTCGAGAAGCTCTACGCCGGCTACAGCGTGAAGATGGCCGCCTTGAACACCCGCTTCCTGGCCCTCCGGGACCGGGATATTTTCGCTTTCCGCCGGGCCAACGGCCACATGAGCAGCAACCGGCCCAAGCACGTCTACGCCAAGGACACGGCACTGAGCCAGACGATCGCCTATTATAATTTCGAAAAGGGCGAGCAGGCCGTCGTCGACATGCTGGCCAACAAGATCGTCAAGCTACTCGACGAAGCCGTCAAGCAATAATCCAAACGCTAGTGACAAGTGACGAGTAACGAGAGACGAGGTAAGAGTAAAATTCCAAATCACAAGCACCAAGCACCAAACAAGCACCAAATTCCAATAACCCAATGACCCAAACAAAGAAAATGAACTGAAAGGGTTCTCGTTTGGGACATTGGAATTTGGGATTTGGAATTTATTTGGAAATTGGTGCTTGGAACTTGGTGCTTTGTTTCATACGTGCTCACTTTTCTTGCCATCCACCGTCTACCGTATACCGAGCCCGGTTTCACTTCTCATATCTTAAAAGCGATTCCTGATTCCTTACTCTTGACATTGCTCTCGCCGGGGTAATAGAATGAAGCGCGGGAGGAAACCATGGCCTTTAAAAAGATCTTCATCATCTGGTTCGTGATCACGATCGTGTCCGCGGCGCTGTTCTACGGGATCAAGACCTTTTTCCCGG
>JALOLA010000030.1 GCA_025456205.1 Acidobacteriota bacterium
GTCCTGTATGTCAATGATCACAAGGTCGGCCAAACCGAGACAGGGTATTGGCGGACCGGCGTGGGGTTCATGATCTCCAAAGAACTGCTCAGTGAGCTCCTAAGTTCGTCGCCGGATGGGGTCACCCCGAGCGTGCGCGTCACCGGCATCAACCAAGCGTATGACATTTCCGGCCATTTCGACAAGTATGCGGATTTCGTGTCCGCTCCCGTGCCGCTGGAGATCAAAAAAGGGGAGACGCGCTTCACCGCTGCGAAGGCGCTGTTCCCCGAGTGGATCCATTCCCGGGAGCCGCTCATTCGCTGCGATGGGTCCGGCAATATCTATCTGGCCTGGCTGGAGCTGCTGAATGGCGTTTATCAGGCGTTCTTCTCCTTTTCCGCTGATGGCGGGGAAACGTGGTCGCAGGTGCTGAACATATCGCGCTCAAGCGAGTCGGTCTCCGAGCTGGACCTGGCCGTCGACGGCGCCGGCCATTTTTACCTGGCCTGGATGGTCCACCGCAACGAAGGGTCGAGCGTCTATTTCTGCCGCTCGCTCGACAATGGCGCCACCTGGCACCTGCCGCGGTGCCTCGACGGGGAAAACGAGGCAGGGGCCAATCCGGCCCTCGATGTCGACGATCGCGGCAACGTTGCGGCAGCCTGGCGCGTCGAGGAGGGCCAGGAAACGAACGCCTTGCGCCTGAGCAGGTCGTTCGATCTGGGCGCCTCCTGGGAAAGTCGCGTCTTTGCGGTCCCCGACGGGGATTCTTGGGGGGACCCCGTGCTGGGTTCGCGGGGGGACGGCCTCCGTTTCCTGGCGTACGGCGGCCAGTTCGGCGGCGAGAATGGTTTCTATTTCTTCTCGTCGAGCGACGCCGGGGCGAATTGGCGCAGCCAGCAGTTCCGGACAGGCGGCTATCGCTCTCCGTTTGAAAAGTTTTCCGCCGTACGCCTTAATTTCCAGAGCCAGATGCTTTTCTCCTGGGGCGCGAGTTCCACGGCCGGCCATAGCGAGTTCAATGCCAATTATTTCCTGCGCCGCGAGGCGTCCGGCGCGTGGAGCGCCGTCCAGGATCTGCGAATGATCTGCCGCACCGCGAACGAAAAGACGGCGCTTTCGGTCCGCTCCGATGGCGTCGACGTGGTGCTGACCGGGATGGGCGGATTGTTCCTGCTGCGCTCCGCCGACGGGGGCGGCAACTGGTCCATTCCCGAGTTCATTCCCGGCGCCGACGGTTTTCATGCCAGCACGTCCCCCGATGCGGTGCATCATCCATCGGGAAAAACCTATCTGGTTTTTGTTAAAAAAACAACGGCGATGGACGGCAGCCTCCTCTTGACGTCGCTCGAATGATCCTTATCTGATCGCGGTCCTTTCTGCTCGCCGGGATCCGTTGTCGGGTGCGCTGTGTGTTTCCCGTCGCAGGAGCAGCAGTCCCAGCCAGAGGATGATCGTTCCCCAGAAAACGGAGAACCAGGATTCCAGGAGGTCGTTGGCCGCGTTGCCCACGACGCTCTCCACTGTGAGCGAGGCCAGGGCGAACGAGGCCAGCAGGCAGGCCCACAACAGTTTTTTTCTGTTGAGCCGCGCCGCCAGGACCGGGTCCAGCAGCGCGTGCAGGTAGAAAAAATAGGGGAGCAGCAGGGTGACGAAATGGTCCTTCCTGGATACCGGCGAGAGGAGCAGCATCAGGACGATGACGATCGAGAACTCGAGCTGCGGCCCCCAGCGGCCAGCGCCAGCCCCGTTCCGGCAGAGACGCGCCGTGAAAAGCAGCAGCGCCGCGGCCAGCAGGCAGGTCAGCGCCTTGATGGCGCCTTCGCCCAGTTGCAGGAGGTGGATGTCCCGGTTGTCCCGGCGCGCCACCGGGTGCAGCAGGTGGTAGGTGAAGTTGGCCAGCGACTGGTTCAGCTTGTCGCGGTCGTAGATATTGGCCGCCACCCGCGGATACTGCCGCAGGTGCTCGATGTTCCGCCTGAAGCCCGAGGCGACGGCGGGCAGGAGCAGGAGCAGCAGCAGGAATGACGCCGTCAAGGCGCACAGGCGGAATTTGCGCCGCCAGGCGAAATAGGCCAGGAGGAGCAGCGCCGTCAGCTTGACGGCGATGGCCATGGCCAGGAAAAGGGCGGCCCAGGCGGCCTTGCCGTTGCCGGCGAAATAGAGGGTGACGGCGCACAGGGCCAGGATGAGGATGTTCGCCTGGCCGCGGTGGCAGCTGTCGACCAGGAAGCGCATTGTGAACAGCAGCGAGAGAAATGCCAGGAGCCAGCGCCGGCCGGGCTGCGGGCGGGCCATGCGCAGCAGCAGGGCCAGGGACAGGATGATGAGGGAGACGTTGATCAGGTACCAGGCCAGCTTGGCGGCGCCGGTGCCCATGAAGGCCAGGGGGACGAGCAGGAAGGCCAGAAAGGGCGGGTACATGTAGGGATAGAGCTCGTCGACGTAGACGCTCTCGCCGGCCGCCAGGCGGCGCCCCGCCCGCAGGTAGGATTCGAGATCGCCGCCCCGCTTCATGGCGCTGACGGCTTCCCAGGCGATGGCGGCGAGGACCAACCCGGCGACCGCCCACTTCCAGGCCGGCCATGACGGCGACCACGTGCTGACAGTAACGGCCTCTTCTGCGGACTGCTTTTTCATCTGCTCCCCGGCGCTCTATTTCCTGATGCGGATTGTACGCCGCCCGGGGAAGGGGAGTCAATGCCCCGGGGGCCGGGACGCCCTACTTGATGAGGCGCCTCTTCATCAGGCGCACGCCGATGAGGAAGGCGGCGATCTCGAGGATGAAGATCACCAGGAAGTTGAAGATCAGTTCCCGCGAATAACTGCCGTTGAAAATGGCGCGCGAAATGGCCACGGCGTGGGTGAGGGGCATGAACTGCGACAGGGTCTGCATCCAGCCCGGGAACCTGTCCAGCGGGAAGAAGACGCCGGAGAAGAAAAGCATGGGCGTGATCACCAGTTCGGAATAATAGCTGAAAAAATCGAAGTTGGGGGCGAACGAGGTGACGATCATGGCCAGCGAGCCGAACAGGACGCCGACGAACACCATCAGCAGCACCAGCAGCAGCACGCTGGGGAGCGACACTGGCAGGATGCCCATGAAGAGGGCCACCAGCATCATCAGGGCGCCGCTGAACAGGCCGCGGAAAGCCGCCCAGGCGATGTCCCCGGCGATGGCGTCCTCGGCCGAGACCGGGGTGGCGATCAGCGAGTCGTAGAGCCTCTCGTGGATCATCTTGACGAAGGTGCCGTACATGCACTCGAAGCTGGCGGTCATCATCACCGAGGTGATCAGCACGCCGGGGACGAGGAAATAGAGGTAGGACCTGCCGCCGAACTTTCCCATGTAGGCGCCCATGCCGATGCCGAAGGTGACCAGGTAGAACAGGGGCTGGACGAGGCTGGCGATGAACGTGGTCAGCACGAAGCGCTTGTAGGAGACCATGTTGCGCCAGAACACGTAGAGGATGCGGTGGGAGAAGTTCATTCGATCAGGCTCCTGCCGGTGAGCTTCAGGAAGACGTCCTCCAGCGAGGCCGGACGGTGCACGGTGGCGGGCAGGTCGAGCTCGAGCACTGTTTTCATCAGCGGCCGGCCGTCGTCGCAGTAGAGATACAGGGTGTCGCCGACGCGCTCGTAGCCGCGCGCCAGCGGGGCGAGCGCGGCCAGCAGCCGGACATCCTGGTCGGGCGCGGCGCGGATCTCGGCGACCTCGCGGCCGATCTCCTCCTCGATCAGCCGGGCGGGCACCCCCTCTTTCAGGATGCGCCCCTGGTGCATGACCACGATGCGGTCGCAAAGCTGCTGCGCCTCCTCCATGTACTGCGTGGTCAGGATCAGGGTGACGCCCTGGCCCTTGAGCTGCCGCAGCCGCTGCCAGATCAGGTGTCGGGCCTGGGGATCGAGCCCGGTGGTCGGCTCGTCGGCGATGATGATCTTTGGCGCGTTGAGCAGGGCGCGGGCGATGAGCAGGCGCCGCTTCATGCCGGTGGAGAGCTGGTCGATGCGGCTGTCGCGCTTTTTTTCGAGCTCGACGAACTTCAGCAGCCCGGCGATGCGCTCGCGCGCCTCGGCGCGCTTGATGGCGAAGAAATGGGCGTGCACCCGCAGGTTCTCCTGCACGGTGAGGTCATTGTCCAGGGTGATCTCCTGGGGGATGACGCCGGTGACCTGCTTGATGGCCCGGTTGTCGACATGGGCGGCCAGGCCCTGGACGGTCAGGGCGCCCGAGGTCACGGGCGACACGCAGTGGATCATGCGCACGGTCGAGGTCTTGCCGGCGCCGTTCGGGCCCAGGAAGCCGAAGCACTCCCCCTCCTGGATGTCAAAGGAGATGCGGTCCACGGCCTTGAACGTGCCGTATTTCTTGCAAAGCTTGCGGGCGCTGATGATGGTGCTCATGATGGGATGTCCGAGGCGACATGATAGCAGATTCCTCGGGAAACTCAAGCGAGTTCTAAGTGGTAGTGATAGTGGTAGTGGTAGCAAGACAAGGGTATGAACTTCAGTGACAGTGACAGTGGCAGTGACAGCTAGAAAATAGAGCGGTATATTGCACTTCATTTCTTGGTTTTTTCAATTACTCCTAGTACCTTGCTTACGCTGACCCTGCCACTGACACCTACTTCTCTAACTTTTGCCTTTTTACTTTTGCCTTTTCTTGCCGTCTACCGTGCACCGTCTACCGTGAACCGAGTGCTGTTTCCTAACTTTCGCCTTTCTCGCGCCCTTGCAATCTCCGGCGCAGCGGTGGTAAACTATCTGTATGTATCATGACATCGAGAGAGAGCCGGTGTCGTTCTTCCTCCGCGAAGTCAACCAGAAGAAGCTTTCCGGCCACTTGTTCGTCAATGCCAAGGACTTCCAGATCACGCTGAACTTCCTGGACGGCAAGCTGGCCAACGGCATGAGCACGCGCTTCGACGAAAAGCTCTCCGTCATCCTGCACCTGATGGGCCGCATCAGCGAGGAGCAGTACAATTTCCTCAGCGGCCTGCACCAGTTCTCCGACGACCAGGTGGCCGGGATCCTGCTCGACCAGAATTTCGCCAAGAAAAAGGACATCTATTACGCCCGCATCTACCAGCTGCGGCGCATCGCCATCTCCATCTTCGCCCTGGAGCGGGGCATGTGGATCTTCACCGCCGGCGAGCCTGACCCGCCCCTGCGCGAGACCTTCGAGATCCCGCTGGAGGGCATCCTGGTCGAGGGCGCGCGCGCCGTCGACCATGTCTCCACCTACGCCAACAAGTGGCAGTTCGCCATCCCGGTGCTGTTCAGCGAGATCCCCATGGCCGTCGAGATCTATTTCACCGACGGCGAGCGCGATTTCTTTGCGGCCCTGAAGCGCCAGGGGGGCCTCACGTGCCGGGAGCAGATCGCCCGCCTGAACCTGGTCCCCCTCGATTTCTGGCGCAACATGCTGGCTTTCCACCTCATGGGCATCATCGAGTTCGAGAAGGGGAAGGAGGTGCCGGACATCTCCGCCGAGATCGCCGCCCTGCTGGAGTTCGACCAGAAGCTGCGCGCCGCCACCGTGGATGCCCCCGGCCTGCTGGGCCTGCCGGCATCCGCTCCCGCCGCCGCCGTCGCCAGGGCCAGGGAGGATCTCCTGCAGCGTTTCGCTCCCGGGCGTTTCGGGTCGGCCGCCGCCCCGGAGATCAAGAACATCGCCGGCGAGGTTTGCCGGCGCCTGCGCGCCTTCGGGGCCGCCCCCAAGGCGAAGCCGAAGCCGCCGGCAGAGCCTGAATTGCCGGGCGAGCGGGAATGGCGCCAGGAGCCGGAGGCGGTCGAAGTGCCGGCAGCCGCAGAGGAGGCGGAGGAGGAATTCGAATTGTCATCCGAGTTCGCCATCGACGAGGAGCCGGCCGTTGCGCCGCAGATCGTCTACACGCCCGAAGAGCAGGCGGATGGCGCCACGCCGGTCCCGGTCATGGAGCCACTGGCCGCAATGCCGGAGATCGTCTACACGTCCGAAGAGTCAGAGGCGGGCGCCACCCCGGTCCCGGGCATGGCGCCGCCGCCGGCCATGCCGGAGATCATCTTCGATGCCGAGGAACAGGAGGAGGCCCTTCCCAGCCAGGAGCCGGCGCGGAAATTCATCGCGGAGACGCCGCCGGCATCCCTGCGCATGGTGGATTCCGATCACGAGAAGGCCTGGGACCTGCTGCTGCAGAGCAAGGACCTGTACGAGAAGCGCGAGTACGCCAGGGCCGTGCCGCTGCTCAAGAAGGCCATCCGGCTGCTGCCGGGGCAGGGCGATTTCCATTACCTGCTCGGCTTGTGCCAGAGCGAGGCGGAGATCACGCGCAACGAAGCCGAGATCAACCTGAAAAAGGCCATCGAGCTGAAGTCATGGAGCGCCGACCCGGTCTACGCGCTGGGGGTTCTCTACCGCAGCCAGGACAAGGCCAAGCTGGCCGAGCGCTGTTTCCAGAGGGTCAAGGAGATCGCCTACGAGCATACCGGCGCCAGCCGCGCCCTGGTCGACCTGCGCCGGCAGAAAGCCGGCGGCCCGCCGGGGATGAGAAAGAAGAAATTCTGACCGCCAGGCCCTCAGAGCTCGTCGTAAGGAACGGCGAAGGTGTCGCCCTGGCTCAGGTCCCCGGTCTTGAACCCCCTGGTGAACCAGCGCACCCGCTGCGCCGACGTGCCGTGGGTGAAGGCGTCGGGCACCACGTAGCCCTGCTGCTGCTTCATGATGCGGTCGTCGCCCACTGACGAGGCGGCGTTCAGCCCCTCCTCGATGTCGCCCTGTTCCAGCAGCCCCTGCGTGCGCTGGGCGTAGTGGGCCCAGATGCCGGCCAGGAAGTCGGCCTGCAGCTCCAGCCGCACCAGGATGCGGTTGGCGTCCGCCTTGCCCGCCTGCTGCATCTTCTCCTGAGCCTGCTGCATGACGCCGAGCAGGTTCTGCACGTGGTGGCCCACTTCGTGGGCGATGACATAGGCCCAGGCGAAGTCGCCGCGCGCTCCCAGCCGCTGCTGCATCTCCTGGAAGAAGGCCAGGTCGATGTAGACCTTCTCGTCTCCGGAGCAATAGAAGGGGCCGGTGGCCGACTGGGCGTAGCCGCAGGCCGACTCGGTGGCGTTGCTGAACAGGACGAGCTTGGGCTCGCGGTACTGCGCGCCTTCCCTTGCCAGGACCTGGTTCCAGACGTCCTCGGTCTCGGCCAGGATCACGCCGACGAATTCCCCCAGTTCCCGCTCCTCCTGGCTCAGGACCTGCGCCTCCTGCCGGCCCGCGGGCTGAGGCCCCTGCAGGTTCTGCATGACTTCCTGGGGGTCGCCCCCCAGCAGCATGACGATGACGGCCAGGGCGATGGCGCCCAGCCCGCCGCCCACGGCGACCTGGCGGCCGCTCATGCCGCGGCGGTCCTCGACGTTATCGCTCTGCCTTCTTCCTTTCCACCTCATGGCGATTCTCCTTGGATGTTATTTGCATGGTTTTCGCTGCAGAAACAGCCGTGCCGCGGGATGCCCCAATCGGACGCCCTCCGGCATCAGCCCCTGAAGAGCCAGCGGCCGGCAAGAACGGCGCAGCAGGAAACGGTGCCCCCGAGCACCGCGCCCCAGGCCAGGTCGACCACGGTCACCAGCAGCGGCCAGTGGTTCAGCGTGGCCAGGTTGGTCAGGTCATAGGTGGCGTAGGCCACCAGGCCGAAGAACGCCCCCTGCCATAGCGCTTGCAGTGCGTCGCCCCGGGCCAGCGCGGGCGCGATGACGAAAAGCTGCAGGCCGGCGATGAACAGCAGGTAGAACAGGATCGCCGCCGGCCAGTTGACCTTGGCGCTGAGCATCCCGCCCAGCTGCTGCCGGTAGAAGTTCTTCGCCACCAGCCCCAGCCAAACCATGTCGATGATAAAAAAGATCGCCAGAGTGACCAGGTACAGCAAGAGCGTGTTCTTCAATGACATGTCCGCCTCCATTCGTTGTTGCTTATCCTGCTCCAGTATACCAGCATGGGGGCGGCAATGCCATGCCCGTGACGCGTAACGCGCCCGCAGGCCGGAATTGAATTTTTGCGGCGAGTGTGCTAGGTTGAAAGGGGAGTGGGCAGGAATGGGCGATCTGTACGAAGAAACGATCTTTGACCGCCAGCTGATCCCGGCCGTCAACGGGGCCGCCAAGAATGAGCAGGCGATCGTGCTGACCATCATCGCCGGCAACGAGGCGGACTTCGGCAAGCACTTCGTGCTGGAGAGAAAGCGCACGGCGATCGGCCGCGAGAAGATCAACGATATCAGCCTCAGTGACGGCAAGGTCAGCAAGGCGCACTGCGAGATCTCGGTGATCCGCAGCGGCCGGGGCATCGAGCAGATCAGCCTGTTGGACCTGGACTCGACCAACGGCACCTACGTCAACGGCGAGGCGGTGGTGCAGGCCACGCTGAAGGCCGGCGACAAGATCCAGGCCGGCGGCACCATCCTGCAGCTGAGCTACAGCGACGAGATCGAGAGGGAATACCACGCCAAGCTGTTCGATTTCGCCGCCCGCGACGCGCTGACCGGCTTGTACAACAAGCGCTTCATCATCAACGAGCTGGAGAACTACTGCCGCATCGCCCGGCGCAGCAACCGCGCCTTCAGCGTCATTATGCTCGATATCGACGATTTCAAGCAGATCAACGACCGCTTCGGCCACCTGACGGGGGACGAATACCTGAAGCGGCTGGCCGGGCTGATCCGCGAGACGCTGCGCGACCAGGACCTGGCCGGCAGGATCGGCGGCGAGGAATTCCTGGTCGTCCTGCCCGAGACCGCCATCGAAGGCGCCCTGCAGCTGGCCGTGCGCATTCGCAAGAACGTCGAGGATTTCGCCATCACCATGCAGGAACAGGAGATCCGCACCACCATCAGCGCCGGCGTCTGCCAGTACGAGCGCGGCCTCAAGGACGTCAAGGAGCTGCTCGACCTGGCCGACCAGGCGATGTACGAGGCCAAGAAATCCGACAAGAACAAGGTGATGCGCGCCTCCCTCGCCGACCAGGCCCAGCGCTGATCCCGCCCCGTTCCTCCAATCCATTGAATTTTGGCGGGGACTGTGCTAGTTTTCCCTGAAGGTGACAGGACAAGATGAATGATCCCTTCGATGAGACCCTCTGCGACCGCAGCCTGGTGACCCCGCCCGGGGACGAGCCGAGGCCGCCCGAGCGCTCCATCCTGCTGGTCATCATCGCCGGCAGCGAGACCGACTTCGGCCGCCATTTCGTCCTGGAGCGCGAGGAGGCGACGATCGGGCGCGACGAAGGCAACGACATCGTCATCCACGACGGCAAGATCAGCAAGCTCCATTGCGCCATCTCCGTGGTGCGCGGCGGCCGCGGCGTCGAGAGCATCGACCTCCGCGATCTGGGGACCACCAATGGCACCTTCGTCAACGGCGAGCCGGTCGCCCGGACCACGCTGACGGCCGGCGACAAGATCCAGGTCGGCGACACCATCCTGCAGCTGAGCTACGGCGACGAGATCGATCGCGAATACCATGCCCGGCTCTTCCAGCTGGCCGCCCGCGACGCCCTGACCGGGTTGTACAACAAGCGCCACGTGCTCAGCGAGGTGGAGGGCCAGATCCGCATCTCCCGGCGCAGCGGCAGGCCCTTCAGCGTCATCCTGCTCGATATCGACGACTTCAAGCAGGTCAACGACCGGTTCGGCCACCTGGCGGGCGACGAATACCTGGGCGAGTTCGCCGGGCTGCTGACCCGCTCCCTGCGCGAGCAGGACATCGCCGGCCGCATCGGCGGCGAGGAATTCCTGGTGATCCTGCCCGAGACCGCGCTCGACGGCGCCTTCCAGCTGGCCGGGCGCGTCCGGGGCCAGGTCGAAGCGTTCGTCCTGTGCCGCCGCGATCAGGAGATCCGCACCACCATCAGCGCCGGCGTCTGCCAGTACGAGCCGGGCATGCGCGATGCTTCCGAGCTCCTCGAGCTGGCCGACCAGGCGATGTACGAGGCCAAGAAGGCGGAGAAGAACAAGGTGATGCGGGCCGCCCTGTCCGGCGATGCGAATCCTTGAAAAACACCGATGATCCGCGGTTGACTCATGGCAGGTTCGACCGCTTCGGCTTCAAGGTCCCGGGCATTGCCTGAAAACCACGCCACGCAAGAAGATGCGATCCTGCGGGGCGGATATTCCCTGAAGGGGACGGGTTGCGATATCGGGAAAGTAATCCGGCGGTAGATTTCTGGCAGGTTTTCTGAACCATTTCCGTTTTTAAAACGTCTAAATTGCCGAGGAAGCAATAATGAAAAATATCATTCTGTTTGTCATTGTCACCTTGGGGGTTCCCGGCGCCATGACCGCGAAAAACGGCAATGAGCCGAAAGCAGAGTGGCAGTCGAAGACCGTCACCGCCCAGCGGCTGAGTGAAAGGATCGTCCTGGACGGCCGGCTGATCGAGCAGGCCTGGCAGGCGCCGGCGATCAGCGGTTTTACCCAGAACGATCCCGAGGACGGCCAGCCGGCCAGCGAGAAGACCGAGGTCTGGCTGGCCTATGACGATGAAGCCATTTACGTGGCGGCGTGCATGCACGACTCTGAGCCGGCCAGGATCATCAGCCTGCTGGGGCGCCGGGACGATTTTGTCGAGGCCGATTACTTCATCTTTTACATCGACCCCTACAATGACAAGCGCAGCGGCTTCAAGTTCGCCATCAATCCTTCGGGATCCCTTGCCGACTGGAGCCTCTTCAATGATGAGTGGGACGATCGTTCCTGGGACGGCCATTGGCAGGGGCGGGCCCGCTGCGACGAGCGGGGCTGGACCGCTGAGATGAAGATCCCCTTCGACCAGCTGCGCTTCAAGAAGCAGGAGGGCGGCAATTACGCCTGGGGGGTCAATTTCCGGCGCCATATCAAGAGGAAGAACGAGATCGCCAGCTTTTCCTGGAGATCAAAGACCGAGAGCGGCTTCGTGTCCCGCTTCGCCCGCCTGGAGGGGATCAAGGACATCGAGCCGAAGAAACTCGTCGAGTTCATCCCCTATGCCGCGGCCAAGGCCAATTTTCTGCGCCCCGAGGAAGGGAACCCCTTCCGCAGCGGCGAGGAAACTACCGTCAATGGCGGCCTGGACCTGAAGCTGGGCCTGAGCAACAGCCTGACCCTCGACCTCTCGCTCAATCCCGATTTCGGCCAGGTGGAGGTGGATCCGGCCGTGATCAACCTCAGCGCCGCTGAAAGCTATTATTCGGAAAAGCGGCCCCTCTTTCTCGAGGGGGCGCCCATATTCAGGTTCGGCGAAGGCGGTGCCAGCGATCGCATCGGTGCCGACTGGGGCGATCCGCAGTTCTTTTACAGCCGCCGCATCGGGCGCTCGCCGCAGGGCTTCGTGTCCGGCGGCGGTCATGTCGATGTCCCTGAATGGTCCACGATCCTGGGCGCGGTGAAGCTCAGCGGCAAAATCGGCGACTGGAGCGTGGGCCTGCTCAGCGCCTTGACCGAGAGAGAATATGCCCGCGTCGACCTGCAGGGCGAGCGTTCGCGCCTGGAAGTGGAGCCGTTCGCCAATTACTCGGTGCTGCGTGCCCAGAAGGAGTTCGGCGCAGGCCGGCAGGGATTGGGCTTCATCGCCACGTCGGTGCTGCGCGACTTCCAGAGCGAGAGCCTTGCAGCGGCGCTTCCCGGCAAGGCGTTTACGCTGGGCGTCGACGGCTGGACCTTCCTGGACAAAAAAAAGGCGTGGGTGGCGACGGGCTGGCTCGGCCTGACCTCGGTGCAGGGTTCGCAGGAGAGCATCGCCGGACTGCAGCAGTCCTTTCCCCACTACTTCCAGAGGCCCGACGCCGACCACCTGCATTTCGACCCCGAGGCCACGGCGCTGAACGGCTGGGCCGGCCGCTTCACCCTGAACAAGCAGAAGGGCAACCTGTTGTTCAACGCCGCCCTGGGGTTCATTTCTCCGGGATTCGATTCCCGGGACATGGGCTTTCAATGGGATGGCGACGTGATCAACGGCCATGTCATGGTCGGCTACCGCTCCTACAGGAAATGGTGGGCGATCCAGAACTGGAACCTGCTGCTCTTTACCCAGCGCAACTACAACTTTGCCGGCGACCGCATCGGCGAACAGCGCCTGATCGCCATCAGCAACATCACCTTCACCAGCTTCTGGGGCTTTTATTTCCAGATGAGCCACAATCCCGACACCTGGGCCCAGACGCGAACGTGGGGCGGTCCGCTGATGCTGCTGCAGCGATTCAACTGGTTCGACTGGGCCGTGGAGAGCGACGGCCGCCGCCCCCTGGTCGTGAGCTTCGGCGGCTTTCACCTGCTGTCGGACTGGGGGCGTACCACCCACCAGGGGTCGCTGACCCTGCGCTGGAAGCCGCGCGCCAATCTCTCGCTCTCCGCATCGCCCAGCTATGAGCGGCAGCTCAACAGTTCACAATGGGTGACGCGCATCGATGATCCGCTGATGACGAGCACCTACGGCGCCCGCTATGTCTTCGCCGACCTGGACCAGAAGAAGCTCGCCTGCTCGATCCGCTTGAACTGGATCTTCTCGCCCCAGCTCAGCCTGCAGGCGTATATCCAGCCTTTCATCGCTGTCGGCGCATACAGGAACTTCAAGGAATTCGCCCGCCCGCGCACCTATGACTTCAATGTGTACGGCAGCGGCGCCTCGACCATCGCCTATGGCGCCGGGGAATATGCGGTCTCTCCCGGCGACGGCGGCCAGCCGTTTTCGATTGCCGACCCCGATTTCAACTACAAGTCCCTGCGCGGCACCGTGGTGCTGCGCTGGGAATACCGCCTGGGCTCGACCCTCTACCTGGTTTGGACGCAGAACCGGGCCGATTTTCAGGACCCGGGCGATCTCTCGTTCGGCCGCGACCTCGGCGCCATGCTGCGCGCCCCCGGCGACAACATCGTCATGCTCAAGGCAACCTATCGGTTCAAGATCTAGGTTTCGGGGCCACTGGGAAAAGAAGGGTACAGGGTCCAGGGTTCAGGGGAGAGGGCAAGGAAAGCGAGCAAGGGCAAGTACGGATTTTGCTGCTCACGCGTCACGTGTTACGCGTCACGATAGTTCCGAAAGGAGTTGGTAGCGGGGGTAGGATTTGAACCTACGACCTTTGGGTTATGAGCCCAATGAGCTACCTGGCTGCTCCACCCCGCGATCCAAGAGAGCATTATAACCGCGGGGAGTGTGAAAGTCAAGAAGAAAAGAGCCAAGGCAGGCTTCCTGAGGCGAGGGCCGGGCAAGCGTGCCAAAGCGGCTGCCGGGGCTCGAAGCCTAAACATACCCGGAACTGTCATATTTTACGGAAAAAAATCACCTCAGTGTAGCAATTAGCGGACAATTCGCCCGTACATTTCTGGCATGGAACTTGCATTCCCTCTGGTCAGGAGGCGTGACGATAACGAATGAATTTGCCGCGGCCGAGAAACCGTGTGACTTTAGTAACGATTTTCATGAAGCGGAAGGGGAACGATTGAAAAAAAAATCTATTTGTAACATCATTAGCGTACTGTATATGAGAATAATGCAAGAAAAAACGGGGTTCCTTGTTTTGGAAAAGTTGGCAGCGTACCGATCGCCGCTCCAGGGAGGCTGAAGTGAAACAGATCGCTTTATTGGTCCTGAGCGCCTTGCTGCTTGCCGGCTGCGTCCGGCACAGCTATCGCTCCGAGTTCGATTTCGCCAGCAAGCTGGCCCGGGAGGGGCTGTGGCAGGAAGCCTACTACCGCCTGCAGAAGGCCCGGGCGGCGGGCAACGATTCGGCCGCCCTGCACAACAACATGGCCGTCGTCCTGGAGAGCATGGGGCGCAGCGAGGAGGCCCGGCGTGAATACGAGCTCGCCCTCAAGCTGGCCCCCGGCAACGAGCAGATCCAGAGCAATTTCAACAAGTTCAAGAAAAACCAGGGGAAGGACGACAATGAAAAAAAGTAAGCTCTCCCTGCTGCTGCTCCTGGCCCTGCTGGGCGGGGCCTGTTCCCAGACCTTCACCCCGGTGACCGTCCCCTTGCGCGCCAAGGGCATCGTCGATTTCAGCGCCTATAAGGATCTGTTCTTCATCGACTTCATCTGCGACGTGCCCGCGGCCGGCTTTGCCGCCGACGCCGAGGTGCGCCGGGTGTTCCTCGAGGAGATCCCCTTCGCCGCCGGCAAGAAGATCGTCCTGCTCGAGCCCGAGCATTGGGACACGATCCGCGGCATCCTGCAGCGCTACCGCCTGGCCGTGGACATCCAGTACGGGAACAGCGTCTTTTTCCAGCGCGTGTTCCAGGCCCACCCGCGGGCCCTTTTCTTCACCGGCAAGGTGAAGCTGGACATCAAGAAGATGGGGGTGGTCAAGGAGACCCGCGACGAGAAGGGCGAAAAGAAGAACGCCTATGAAACGATGGAGATGTGGGAGATGGCCATGCAGGTCGTGCTGATCGACAGCGACGGCTCCCGGATCCTCTGGCAGGACACCTTCAGCGAAAAAAGCGAGCCCGTGCCCGGGGCCACTCCGCAGTTCGGCTTCAACAGCATGCTGGCCAGGCTGACGAACAAGCTGACCGGCGCCCTGCAGCCCCGCGAGGTGCTCCAGGAACGGTTCATTTTAGTCAAATAGGATGGTCCCATGAAAAAAATCACGATCGCCCTGCTTCTGCTGCTGGTGGCCGCGGCGCTGCCCGCCCAGTATTCCTATTATTACGGCAAGAACAAGGTCGTGCGCCAGGCCTTTCCCTGGAAGTATGCCGACACCAAGAATTTCCGCATCTTCCATTACATCGATGACCAGGAACTGCTGAACCGCGTGGCCAACGAGGCGGAAAAGGCCTACGAAAAACTGTCCACGCTGCTGAACATGACCATCGAGGAACGCACCCCGATCATTTTCTACAACAAGCAGACCGACCTGGAGCAGACCAACCTCTACCCGGGCATCATCGCCCCCGGCAGCTTCGAGGGCTTCACCGAGCCCGTCGGCCATCGCGTTGTGATCTACGGCAACCGCACCCCCGAGGACCTGGGGCGGCTGATCATCCACGAGCTGTCGCATTCGTTCCAGCACGCCATCCTTTACAAGAACCGCCCCGCCGGCATGTTCGACTTCAACCGTCCGCCGCTGTGGGTGCTGGAAGGCCACGCCGAGTTCATGACCGGCCATTGGGAGAGCTTCAACCTGATGACCGTCATCGACAGCGTGCTGAGCGACCGCATACCGGAGATGCAGGAGGACGGCGACATCCGCGCCGATTACGGCACCAACCGCACGCCCTACGACTTCGGCCACCTGATGTACGAGTTCTTCTATGAAAAATTCGGCAAGAAGGGCATCCGCGACCTGCTGCTCAGCCAGCGCCGTCCCGCCCTGATGAGCCGGCGCCGCTCCTTCCTCGAGCAGTTCAACTTCACCGCCAAGACCTTTAATTATGAATTCAAGAAATATGCCCGTGAGCGCTTCCGGGCCTTCGTCGGCCGCGAGAACCCCGAGGACTACAGCTTCATCATCGGCCCCGACCTGCCCTTCGCCTACTCCTTCTCGCACCAGGTCTCGCCCGGGGGCGAGCTGCTGGCCGTGGTCACGGTGAACTATCGCTCTTTCAAGATCGATATCATCCTGATCTCGCTGAAGGACGGCAAGGTGATCAAGAACGTCACCCCCGGGTTCAAGTCGACCTACGACGGCATCGATTTCAAGTTCATCCCCTCCGACGGCCGCTCCTTCAGCTGGGACCGCCGCGGCGAGAACATCGCCTTCTTCGCGCGCAAGGAGCTCGATTCCTACCTGGTGATCCTCGACGCCCTCAACAACCGGGTGGTGAAGGAGTTCCATATCGGCGAGATCCAGAAGCCGAGCTCGCCGGTGTTCCACCCCAGGCAGGACCGGCTGCTGTTCACCGGCATCGAGGGCATCCAGGCCTTCCTTTTCTCCCTGGACCTGCAGAGCGGCCAGGTGCGCAAGCTGACCGACGGCCGCACCTACGTCAAGGCCGTGGACATCTCCGCCGATGGCGAGCGGGTCGTGTATTCCGCCGCTGCCGGCAAGCATGACAAGCTGTTCCTGGCGGCGAGCGAGAACCCCGACCAGACGCTGCAGTTGACCAGCGGCGAATACAACGACATCGCCCCCTCGTTTTCTCAGGACGGCCGGACGGTCTACTACAGCTCCGACGAGCTCGGGGCGTATAACATCTGCTCTCTGGACCTCGAGAGCAAGGTCTTCTGCCGCCACAGCGATGTGCGCAGCGGCAACTTTTTCCCGGTGGAGATCCCCGGGCAGAAAGGGCAGCTGGTCATCTCCTCCTACCACAAGGGGAGCTTCCTGCTGTTCAAGAAGGACACCGCTTCCTGCCTCGCCAGCCGGCAGCTGGAGTTCGGCCCGCTGCAAGCGAAGCCCGCCGCCGCGCCCGCGTCCGGCGCCACGCCGCCCTTCACGCTGGCGGTCAAGAAGTACAGGCCTTTCGAAAAGCTGATCATCAGCTCGCTGCCTCCGGTCACCCTGGGCGTCGACAGCGGCGGCGGCTTCTACGGCTCCTCCTACCTGAACGTGACCGACATGCTGGGCGACCACAACTTCATCTTCTACCTGGCTTCCTACTTCGGCTACCGCTCCTATCACCTGGCCTATCTCAACCAGCAGCGGCGGCTGCAGCTCTATGCCCACCTGTTCTCCGAGAGCGACGCCTACTATTTTCCCTACTCCAGCACCCGGTACCTCTCGCTGCGCAGCCGCATCGGCGGCGATTTCGCCCTGATCTATCCCTTCAACCGCTCGACGCGCGCCGAGGTGAGCGTGTCGGCTTTCCACCAGGAAGAGGATTCCGACCTGTTCTACTACGGCTACGAACTGCCCTACGGCCAGTTCTTCAACGGCTTCGCCCTGCCGCTGCAGGCGGCGCTCATTTCCGAGACCACGCGTTTCGCCAACTACGGGCCCAACAGCGGCCACACCTTCCGCCTCAGCGTCGGCAAGTATGTCAAGCTGTTCTCCAAGTCGCTGGACGCCTACACCCTGGACGCCGACGTGCGCAAGTACGTGCGCCTCGACAACTACAGCCTGCTGGCCTTCCGCCTGAACGGCTTCTATTCGGGCGGCGCCAATGCGCTGCTGTTCTGGAGCGGCGGCAACAACACCCTGCGCGCCGCCGATTTCCGCAGCCTGGTCGGCAACAAGGGGTTCATGTTCAACGCCGAGTTCCGTTTCCCCCTGGTCCACGCCGCCCTGACCCCCATCGGCGTCGTCGGCCCGCTGCGCGGCACGTTCTTCTTCGACTTCGGCGGCCTGTGGTTCAACGGCGAGCCGTTCCGCGTCTTCAAGCCCGGGTCCATGCAGCTGGAGAACGCCATTTCCTCCTATGGCTACGGCATCCAGTTCTTCCTATTCGGCTACCCGATGCATTTCGAGTGGGTCACGCGCACCGATTTCAAGCAGAATAAATTCAGCGGCGTCAATTTCTGGATCGGCTTCGACTTCTAGGAAAAGAGGTAGAGAAGGATAAGGGGTAAAGTGATAAAGTGATATAGTGATATAGTGATATAGTGACAAAGTAAGAATCTCTCCCCGGGAGAGTTCCCCCGGCGCTGCTTCTTTTCCTCGTTCCCGCTCTACCTCTTTACCCCTCTACCACTTTATCCCTTTGGTCCTCTACCGCTCCACCTCTTTGCCACTTTTTCCCTTTACCCCTTTTCTGTCTTCCCTGGCCCGGCACCGGCGTTGACTTTAACCGGGAAAAATGCGAAAATGCCCCGGGAAAAAGAGATGCTGATCAACCACACGTCCAAGCAGGTGACCGCCAAGATTGTCTATTACGGAACCGGCTTGGGCGGCAAGACCACCAATTTGCAGTACATCTACTCGGTGACCAACCCGCGCACGCGCGGCGAACTGGTCTGCATGGAGACCGAGATCGAGCGTACCCTTTTTTTCGACCTGCTGCCGCTCAACGTCGGCCTGGTCAAGGGCTACGAGACCAAGTTCCAGCTGTACACCGTCCCCGGCCAGGTTTTTTACGACTCCACCCGCAAGCTGGTGCTCAAGGGGGCCGACGGCATCGTTTTCGTGGCCGATTCACAGGAGCTGATGGAGCAGGCCAACTGCGAGAGCCTCGAGAACCTGAAAGAGAACCTGGGGTTCTACAGCCACCGCATCGAGGACATCCCCATGGTCTTCCAGTACAACAAGCGCGACCTGAAGAACATTTCGCCGGTGGATGCCCTGAACGGGCACCTGAACCAGCTCGGCCGGCCGCATTTCGAGGCCGTGGCCCGCAACGGCCGCGGCGTGATCGAGACGCTGCGCGAGATCTCGACCTTGACCCTGGTGCGCATCAAGGAAGCGCTGGAGCAGGCCATGCAGACGCCCAAGAACGTGGCTGTTCATTTCGACATCAACCATGGCCAGCAGATGGTCAAGATGGAAGACTTGCCGGTGAAAAAAGTCAGCGTGGAGCAGATGGCCGCCAGCGAGGCCGGGCAGGAAGTGCTCACCCGCACCGCTGCCGCCGCCCCGGCCGCCAGCGAGAAAGCCGCCGACAAGCCGGTCAGCGAACCGCGGCGCCCGGCGCCGCCCAGCCAGTCCCTGGGCAACCTCCTGGGCCGCCTGGAGGACCCCAGCCGCATCACCCGCATCGAGAAGATCGCGGCCGGCAACGGCCGCTTGACCGTGGAGATCAAGGATGGCGACGGGCGGGCGCTGCGCTCCCTGGATATCGCCCTGCAGCCCGAAACCAAGAAAGTCACGATCATCCTTGATGTCAAAAGCTAGATCCTGGCTGTTGTCCGCCGTCCTGCTGCTGCTGGCCGCCTGCTCCCCTTCGCGCTCCGCCCTGCGCCCGGCACCCGGCCCGATGGCCGTCCAGGGCCCGTCCGAACGGGCCGAATCCTTCTTCCAGAGCGGCAAGGCCTCCCTGGAAAAAGGCGACATGGCCGGGGCCAAGGCCTGCTTCGACCAGTCGCTGGACGCGCTGCTCGCCGCCGGCGGCTCCGCCATGGAGGTCGATCGCGGCGCCTTGAACGACATGGTGAAAAGGATCGCCGACATCGAGCTGAACTACCTCAAGGACAAGAACAGCCCCGAGAACGGCGAGCATGAGGCCTTCCTCGACCAGGTCATCGCCACGCCGCTGTTCCTGCCTTCCGCGCAGGATGTCCAGGACCTGCAGCAGAAGGTGGGCGAGACCGCAGTGGTGGCCTACAGCCTGCCGGTGATCGTCAACTCGCAGGTGGTCTCCTTCCTGAAGGCGTTCCAGACCATCCGCCACGAAGGCATCCAGCGCGCCCTCGACCGCATGGGCGAGTTCATCGGCCCCTTCAAGGAGACCTTGCGCCGCTACGGCGTACCGGAGGACCTGGCCTACCTGCCGATCATCGAGAGCGGCTTCCGCGTCGATGCCACCTCGCGGGCCCGGGCGCGCGGGGCCTGGCAGTTCATGGCCGCCACGGCGCGCCTCTTCGGACTGCGGGTCGACTGGCAGGTGGACGAGCGCCTGGACCCCTTCAAGGCCGCCGACGCCGCCGCCCGTTTCCTGAAGCACCTGCACGATGAATACGGCGACTGGTACATCGCCCTGGCCTGCTACAACGGCGGCCCGCGCCGCGTCGAAAGGGCCATGCGCGCCCTGCAGACGGCGGATTTCTTCACCATCAACCAGAGCCGCCATATCCGCCGCGAAACAAAGAACTACGTGCCCGCCTTCCTGGCCTCGCTGATCATCGCCCGCTCGCCTGCGGAGTACGGCTTCACTCTCGGCGGCGGCGTGCCGCTGTTCGCCGGCTGCAAGACGGTCGAGGTGCCCTCGCCGGTGTCGCTGGCCCTGGTCGCCGAGCGCCTGCAGCTGTCCGCCGCCGACCTGAAAAAGCTCAATCCCGAGCTGCTGCGCGATTTCACCCCCAGCAACAAAACCGTCTATTCGCTGCGCGTGCCGGCAACGGCCGACGAGGCTGCGCTGGCCGGCCTGGAACGGATCCCGGCCTCCAGGATCCCGCGCTACAATTCCTACCGGGTCCGCCCCGGCGACACCCTCTCCACCATCGCCCGCCGCCATGGCACCTCGGTCAGCCGCATCCAGGCGGCCAACAACCTGAGGTCCACCCTGATCCGGCCGGGCATGAACCTGATCATCCCCGGGAGGGAGTAGTGGTCAGCCGCATCCACTCGGCCGTCCTCAACGGCCTGGAGGTCGTCGCCACCGCGGTCGAGGTCGGTTTTTCCCGCGGCATCCCGGGCATCGTCATCGTCGGCCTGCCTGACAACGCCGTCAAGGAGAGCCGCGAGCGCCTGCGCCTGGCGGTAAGCCACCAGAATTTCGACTATCCCCAGGCCACCAAGATCGTGATCAACCTGTCGCCTGCCGACGTGCGCAAGGAAGGGTCGGCACTGGACCTGCCCATGGCCGTGGGCATCGTCAAGAACCGCTACCGCCTGGAAAGCCCTGCCTTCTCCGAGCTGCTTTTCTACGGCGAGCTGAACCTCAACGGCGACCTGAATCCGGTCAGCGGCGTGCTGAACATCGCCCTGTTTGCTCGCCAGAACGGCTGGCGCGGCATCGTCATCCCTTACGAGAATCGTGTCGAAGCCCAGTTTGTCAGCGGCATCGAGGTCTACGCCCTGAAGAATCTGACCGAGGTCATCGGGCTGGCCGAGCACCCCGAGCGCTTCCGCCCCTGCGCCTGCGGCATCGCCCGGCCGGCCGCGGTCCCGGGCGAGAATGATTTCGCCGAGATCAAGGGGCAGTACCTGGCCAAGCGCGCCATGGAGATCGCCGCCGCCGGCTCGCACAACGTGCTGATGATCGGCGCCCCGGGCTCGGGCAAGTCGATGATCGCCAAGGCGCTCGCTTCCATCCTGCCGGACATGAGCGATGACGAGATCCTGGAAACCTCGTTGATCTACAGTGCCGCCGGCCTGCTGGGCGGCAAAGCCGGGCTGGTGCGCCAGCGGCCGTTCCGCTCGCCGCACCACACCATCTCCGACGTCGGCATCAGCGGCGGCGGCCGCACCCCGGTACCCGGCGAGATCTCCCTGGCCCACAACGGCGTCCTTTTCCTGGACGAGATCCCCTATTTCAAGCGCTCGGCCCTGGAAGTGCTGCGCCAGCCCATGGAAGACGGGCGCATCACGGTCTCGCGCTCGCTGACCTCGGCCACTTTCCCGGCCCGTTTCATGCTGGTGGCGGCCATGAACCCCAGCCAGGATGCCGTCGGCCTCGGCGAGGGAGGGCATGCCGCCGGTGCGTCCCAGCAGCGCCGGTATTATTCCAAGTTGTCCAAGCCGCTGCTCGACCGCATCGATTTGCAGCTCGAGGTAAAGAAGGTCAAGCTGGAGGAGATCACCTCTGCGGCGCTGGCCGAGGGCTCCGACGCCATCCGCCGCCGGGTGGCCGCTGCCCGTGACCTGCAGGCGGAGCGTTTCCGCGGCCTGAAGCGCAAGCTGTTCGCCAACAGCCAGATGCGCAATCCCGAGATCCGCAAGTACTGCCCGCTGGACGAAGAAGGCGCCGATCTGCTGCGTCTGGCCGTCGAGCGCTTCGACCTGAGCGCCCGCGGCTACTTCCGGGTCCTCAAGGTGGCCCGCACCATCGCTGATCTGCAGGGCGCCGAGCAGATCACCGTTCCCTGCGTGCAGGAAGCGCTGCAGTACCGTTCGCTGGACATGGGCCGTTTTTGAGGGACAGATGATCTTCACCAGGAAAAATTTATGGCAAATGCTGGCGATGGCGGCGGCCAGCGTCGTACTGGGGCTGGGGGCAAATTTTGTCTCCCGGGAGCCGCTGCCGCTCTGGCGTCAGCCGGCGCTGGCGCCCACCGCCGCGACCGAGGTTCCCGTGGGCGAGGTGGACGCCGATTTCTTGCTGCAGGCCGGCCATGCCCCCGGCACCCTGCTGCTCGATGCCCGCGCGGCGGCGGCCTACGAAGCCGGCCATATCCCCGGCGCGCTCAGCCTGCCTCTGGAAAGGTTCGCGGCGGCGTTCGCCGAGCTGGAGCCGCAGTTGCGCACGGCCGGGATGCTGGTGCTCTATTGCAGCGACCGGGCCTGCGGCGATTCGCCGGAGCTGGCCCGCCGGCTGTGGGCCAAGGGGCTGAAGAACCTTCTCCTCTACAGTGGCGGCATGGAGGACTGGAGCGGGAGGGGCCATGCCGTTGAAAAGTAGCCTGCGTGGTATGCTTTCTTCAGCCTGGCTGCAGGCGCTGTGCCGCCTGGTGCTGGGCGGCATCTTCATCTACGCCAGCCTGGACAAGATCGTCCACCCCGGGGAATTCGCCAGGATCATCGCCAACTACGCCATCCTGCCCGATCACCTGGTCACCCTGCCGGCGCTGGTCCTGCCCTGGCTGGAGATGCTCGCCGGCCTGTTCCTGGTGGCCGGCATATGGCGGCGCAGCTCCGCCCTGTGGCTCTCCCTGCTGCTGCTGTTTTTTATCCTGGCCCTGGGGGTCAATGCCCTGCGCGGCATCGATGTGAGCTGCGGCTGCTTTTCCACCTCGGCCGCCGACACGGAGAATGCCTGGATCCTGATCTTCCGCGACCTGCTGATCCTCATTCCCGGACTGATCATCGTGTTTTTCGGCAGGGACAGGGGAGATCGAGACTGACGGAAGCGTAATTCGTGATTCGAAAGAGAGAGAGGCTGTTTTTTATCTTTCGTGTCACGCGTCACGCGTTACGCGTCACGTAGGCCTTTTTCTTTCCTCCTACGCTGGCGGGGTTATTCCTCGATGGTCATGCCGCGCTCGAGTTGCTCGGCCTGCTCGGCGGCCAGCATGGCGTCGTCCATGGTGACCCTGCGCGCCTTCACCAGCTCGATCAGGTGCTGGTCGAAGGTCTGCATGCCCAGGTCGCGGTTCTTGGCCATGTGCTTCATGATCTCGTTGGTTTTCTCCGGGCTCTTGAGGCACATCTCGATGGTCTTGTTCACCAGCATGATCTCGCAGGCCGGGTACATGCTGGCCTTGTCCAGGCTGGGCAGCAGCTGCTGGGAGATGATGGCCACCAGGTTCTCCGAGAGGCGCTGGCGGACGGACGGGTGCTCCTCGGCCGGGAAATAACCCAGCAGGCGGTTCAGGGTGCGCATGACGTCCGGGGTGTGGATCGAGGCCATGACCAGGTGGCCGGTCTCGGCGGCCTTCAGGCAGGTGTCCACGGTCTGATGGTCGCGCAGCTCGCCCACCATGAGGACGTCGGGGTCCTGGCGCATGGCCGCGCGCAGCGCCGAGGCGAAGGACTCGGTGTCGGGTCCGATCTCGCGCTGCGAGATGACCGACAGGTTCTTTTCGAACAGGTATTCGATCGGGTCCTCGATGGTGATGATGTGCAGGCGCCGCTTCTGGTTGATGTGGTTGATGATGGCCGCCAGGGTGGTCGATTTGCCGTTGCCGGTGGCGCCGGTGACCAGGATCAGGCCGCGCTTCAGGGCGGCGATCTTCTCCAGCACCTTGGGCAGGTTCAGCTCGGCGAAGGTCCGCGGCTTGAAGGGGATCAGGCGCAGCACCGCGGCATAGCGCCCGTTCTGGCGAAAGACGTTCACTCGGAAGCGGGCCACGTTGGCCAGGGCGAACGAGCCGTCATAATCCAGGACCTCTTTCTTGAATTTCTCGCTGTCGGCAAACTTGGCCAGCGTCTGGCCGATGGCCACCATGTCTTCCTCGCTCAGCGGCGGGTGCTTCAGGGGAAAAAGCTCGCCGTGGTGGCGCAGCAGCGGCGGCGATCCGACCTGAAAATGGATGTCGGACGCCCCTTTCTCCGCGGCGAAAGTCAGGATCTGGCTCAAATTAACGATCGGCATGGTTTCCTCCAGGGAATGGCCAGCGCCAGGGTCATATATCAGGATTGTAAATGACTGGATCGAAAAATTCAAGTGTTTCAAGAAGATGCCGGACGTTAGACGCTAGTGGTCAGCAAGAAAAAGGCGATCAGTGGCAGCGATTTGAAAGACGTCAGACGTTAGACGTTAGTGGTCAGCAAGAAAAAGGCGATCAGTGGCAGTATGGAAACGTGATCTTCCGCTCAGGAAACGCTATTCTCTTGCTAACGTCTAACGTCTAACATCTAACGTCTGATATCTACTTCTTCCGCTCCCTGAATCTCTGGACGTCCCTGTCCATTTCGCGGCGGATATCGCGCTCCTTGAGCTTCTGTTTCTTCTCGTACTCGCGCTTGCCGCGCACCAGGGCGATCTCGACCTTGATCTTTCCCTTGTCGGAAAAATAGACCTGCAGCGGCACGATGCTGAAGCCCCTTTCCTTGACCTTCTGGTCCAGGCGGTGGATCTCGCGCCCGTGCAGCAGCAGCTTGCGCTTGCGCTCCGGCTCGTGGTTGAAGATGCCCGCCTGCTCATAGGGGCTGATATGGCAGCGCAGCAGGAACGCCTCGCCGCCGTGGACCTCCACGAAGGAGTCCTTGAGGCTGATGCGCCCGGCGCGGATCGACTTGACCTCGCTGCCGGCCAGGGCGATGCCGGCCTCGAGGCGGTCGAGGATCTCGTAGTCGTGGAAGGCCTTTTTATTCTGGGCGATGGTCTTCATGGCCGATAAGGACGATCTCCTCGATCTTGCGCTTGCCCATCTTCTTGGCCACCAGCAGGAAGTTCTTCACCTGGACGCGGGCGTTCTCCTGCGGCATCCTGCCGTACTCGTAGATGAACAAACCGGAGATGGTCGTGTAGTCTTTCTTTTGCGGGAGATCCAGTTCCAGCTGGCTGTTGATCTCCTCCACCGGGGTGCTGCCCTTCAGCTGAAAGACGTTGTGCCCCAGCTTCTTGATGCCCTTGCCGCCGATGTCGAAATCGCCCAGGATGCCGCGCAGGATGTCGCTCAGGGTGATGATGCCGATGGTCGAGCCGTACTCGTCCAGCACCACGGCCAGGTTCAGGCGCTGCTTCTTGAACTCGTTCAGGATGTAGTTCAGCGAGGAGTACTCGGAGACGAAGATCGGCCGGGCGGCGATCTTTTTCAGCTCCAGCTTTTCAAAGTCCTCCTGCAGCATGGCGGTCAGCAGCAGGTGCGAGTCGACGACGCCGGTGATGTTGTCCAGCTTGCCCTTGTAGATCGGGATCTTGGACAGGCCCTTCTCCAGGATGATCTTGCGCAGCTCCCTGGGGCCGCTGCTCTCCTT